>CAYUNU010000322.1:0-4811 GCA_964446195.1 uncultured Porphyromonadaceae bacterium
GGTTAAGATAACAGTCATTACCAGCAATAAATTGTAGTTTGTCTTTTTCATAGCATTTGAATTAACCCGCAACCCGCAACAGTCCATAAATCTAATCAAATGTTGAATATCCTACAATTAATAGTCTTGGAGCAGTCTTGTTTTTTATGTAATTTATGCCCAAACTAAATTCATTCATATGAAATCCTTTGCTCTTGTTTTTTCCATCCTGATAGTATCATTCTCCAGTTCTGGTATTTGCCAGACAAACATGTTTATTGATAATCCGAAAGCATTTGAGATTCTTCATGGTAATTACAATCCAGAAGATTATAAACTTCTAGGTGCCGAAAGGGATTATGATAATGTAATTCAAGGTATTGCGACTGAGGTAAGTCCTATGAGGATTTTTGACCTTCTGGTTTACCTCGATACCTTTTATAATCGTAATACTGGATCAGATACACTTTCCTTAACTACAGGAATTGGGGCTGCCAGATCCTGGATTAAGGCTGACTTTGATGGTACTGCTAAGAATAATGAGTCCAGACTGGTTACGGGTTATCTGGAATTTGATGCTACTGTATGTGGAACAACGCATCATAAGAATCCCTTTATAATACTTCCGGGAATGGATACTTCACGCCATGATATTCTTGTGGTTGAGGGCCATTTTGATACACGGAATGAGGATGGTTGCGATACAGAAGGCTATACACCGGGAAGCGATGATAATGGATCGGGGACAGTTTTGGTGATGGAGGTTGCGAGGGTTTTAGCACAGTATTCTTTTGATAGAACGATCCTATTTACTACGCCAACTGGTGAGGATCAGGGTTTGTGGGGTGCTACTGCCTGGGCAGATTATCTGAAGGATGAAGATATTGATGTTATGGCTTGTTTGAATAATGATGTCGTTGGTGGGATTTATTGTGGAAAGACAAGCTCGCCACCTTCGTGTCCATATTGGGGTCATGTTGACAGCACTCATGTGAGGATTTTTTCATCAGGATCGTTAACAAGTGATTCTCCCCACAAAGCAATGGCAAGATATATTAAGATGATCCAGGAAGAGGTTGTTAACCAGTATCTTGATGTTCCAATGTTTATCGATATTATGTCATCTGAAGATAGAACAGGAAGAAGCGGTGATCACATCCCTTTCAGGCGAAACGGCTACACAGCCGTCAGATATTGTTCGGCTAATGAGCATGGTAATGGCGGTGGTATTTTCCCCGACAGGCAGCACTCGACCAGGGATGTACTGGGGGTGGATTCAAACGGAGATCTGGTTTATGATACCTTATACGTGGATGTTAATTACTTGTCGCGCAATACTATATCTAATGCCTGTGTCTTGGCTAGTTTGGCTAATTCACCTAAGGCTGTTACATGTTCCTATGATCCGCGACAGGCTGGTATTAAGATTCGGTTTGATCAGGATTATCAGGATTATGATGGCTTTAGGGTAGGGATCAGATATAACAAAAAGCACAAGCATGTTTTTGATGAGCTGCTATATTTCGAATCTGCTGAGGAGCTGAGTGTAGATTTAAATGGGAGGGATAAATTCTATGTTTCGGTGGCACCGATCAAGGATGGTTATACAGGAGTATTTTCCGAAGAATATCAGGTTAACCTTTTAAGCACAGGGCCTTTATTTTACAGCAGTGGAATTAGTGTTTTTAATAATGCGCCTAATCCATGGGTACATCAAACAACGATTAAAATTGACCATCATCCTGAGAAGGCTTCGGGAAATGGCGAATTGATCGTTCAGGATTTATCAGGAAAAATTGTTTTAAGCAAGACTATCGATCTTAACCCCGGCGAAAATGAAGTGAGGATTGGAGGAGATGAATTAATTTCCGGAGTATATTTTTACACTTTACGGCAAGGAGGCGTAAGTTCTGTGCCGCTGAAGATGGTGAAGATTAAATAAGGCTTAAGGCTTGAGGCTTAGGGCTTAAGTGTAAGTATTAAGTAAGAAGTAATACTTATAATTAGCCATTCACCATTAACCATTAATAATTTACCATTTATATGAACCACTTAAGAAGCTTAATAGTTCTACTGATCCTTATCGGTATTACCTCCTGCCAGAACCAGAAGCAAATAGAACATCCAAACGTCCTTTTCGTATCGATAGATGATCTTAATGATTGGGTTGGGGTAATGGGAGGTCATCCGCAGGCCAAGACTCCCATGTTGGATAAATTTTCTGAGGAGGCTGTGATGTTTGCTAATGCCTATTGTTCGAACCCGGCTTGTAATCCTTCGAGGACTTCGATTATGACAGGCTTGGCACCACATACATCAGGGGTTTATTCTAATTATCAGGATTGGAGAGAGGCGATACCGGAATTTACTACGCTAGGTCATTATTTTCGTGACAATGGTTATTATTCTGCCGGGGCAGGTAAGATATTTCATTACCATATGATTGACAGTACCTGCTGGGATGAGTACTGGCCATCACAGAAACAGAATATGCCCAAGGAGTATATGCCGCAGGATCATCCGGGTATAACAGAGGATCAGCAAAAGGAATATAGTACTGTGAGTATGCCCGAGTTTAAGAATATGTACAAGATGTTCGACTGGGCAGCTTTGGATATACCTGATTCTCTTATGGCAGATTATAGGAGTGTTGAGTGGGTGTCGGGAAAGCTAAATGAAAAGCACGACAAACCATTCTTCCTTGCATGTGGGATTTACAGACCGCATGTGCCTTGGTATGTTCCTCAGAAGTATTTTGATATGTTTCCGATTGATGAGGTTGAATTGCCGGCATATCAGGAGGATGATTTAAATGATTTGAGCGACAGGATGGTTGATGTGGCTCATCGATCTGGTAATTACCATAAGCATGTTGTAGAAGCGGGCAAGTGGGAGGAAGGTGTTCAGGCATATTTGGCATCTATTGCTTTTGCCGATGCCATGTTTGGAAAGTTGATGAATGCCCTGGATAATAGTGAGTATGCTGATAATACGATAGTTATGATATGGTCGGATCATGGCTGGCAGCTTGGGGAGAAGGAACATTGGAGGAAATTTGCCATGTGGGAAAATACTCTGCAGACATTGTTGATGATAAAGGTTCCTGAAGGAATTGCAAACTTGCCTGAGGGAACTAGTGGAAAGCCGGTTTGCGAACGTATAGTATCAACACAGGATATTTATCCAACATTGGTTGACCTATGTAATTTGCCAGTCAGAAATGATATTGATGGTCGTAGTCTTGTTCCACTTATAATTAACCCTGAAACTACCTGGGATTATCCTGCAATTAGCTCATATGATTATAGTGAGTTTTCTATTCGGACGGAGGGCTGGAGATACAGCATCTATATTGATGGGGAAGAAGAGTTATATGATCATAATAATGATCCTAATGAATGGACTAATCTTGCGAAGCTTCCAGAATATCAGGATAAATTAAAGGAGATGAGGGGGCATGTACCTAAGAATCCTGCACCACTCATTAAAACGTCGGAGAAGCTTCAACCTCATCATGATCCACCTTTCAGAACCAAACAGGAATATCTGGATTGGTTGGCTCATGATAAGGATAACGCCTGGCGGATTGCAACTTATTGGAATAATTGACCCTAGTTATCTCTAATTACCTTCTCCGCTATTTCTTATTTTAATTAAATTTTATTTTGGCTTTTGTTTGTGAGTATTTCCACATACTGCTAAGTTTGCATTTTTGCTATCCAGTTAAATAATCCTAAGAAATAATGATTACAGAATTAAATAGGTATGAAGTATGGTTTCTGACCGGAAGCCAATTTTTATATGGAGAAGATGCACTCAGGCAGGTTGCCGAAAACTCAGTTAGAATAGTTGATGGTTTGAACAGATCTTCAGAATTACCTGTTAAACTTGTTTTTATGCCGGTATTGAAATCCCCGGAAGAGATTGATAATATTTGCAGGGAGGCCAATAATCAGAAAAACTGCATTGGTGTGATCACCTGGATGCATACCTTCTCCCCTGCAAAAATGTGGATTAGGGGGCTCAAGATTTTGTCCAAGCCAATTTTTCACCTTCACACACAATTCAGCAGGGAAATTCCATGGGACAAGATTGATATGGATTTCATGAATCTCAATCAGTCGGCTCACGGTGGAAGGGAGTATGGATTTATGCTAAGCAGGATGCGCATAAACAGGAAAGTTGTAGTGGGTTATTGGGAGGATGAGTCTGTGCAAAAACAAATGGCAGTATGGATGAGGTCGGCTGCTGGCTGGCATGAAATGCAAAGTCTTAAAGTTGTCCGCTTTGGCGACAATATGCGGGAAGTTGCAGTTACTGAGGGTGATAAGGTTGAGGCGCAGATCAAGATGGGGTTTTCTGTTTATGGTCATGGGATAGGAGATTTGGCTGCATATATTGATAGGGCATCTAAACAAAGGATAGATCATTTATTGGAAGAATATGATAATCAATATAATGTCGCTCCGGAAATACAGGTTGGTGGTAAATACAGGGAATCACTGGTCGCCTCAGCCAGAATAGAAGCCGGCTTGAGAGATTTTCTTGAAGAAGGAGGGTTTAAGGCTTTTACAACGAATTTTGAAGACCTTCATGGGCTGGCTCAGTTGCCTGGTCTGGCCGTGCAAAGGCTGATGAGGGATGGGTATGGTTTTGGTGCCGAAGGTGACTGGAAAACATCTGCAATGGTAAGAACAGTTAAAGTGATGGCGGAGGGACTTGAGGGGGGGACATCATTTATGGAGGATTATACTTATCATATGGATCCATTCAATAGAATAGTACTAGGAGCTCATATGCTGGAGATCTGCGAAAGTATTGCTGCTTCTAAG
>CAYUNU010000323.1:0-4810 GCA_964446195.1 uncultured Porphyromonadaceae bacterium
CCCAGTGGATTTCAATCTTTAATGGAGCCGATAATTCTTTTTGTAAGAGACGATATTGCTCTTCCCAGTATTGGGGAGAAAAGGTATGAGAAATTCATGCCTTTTCTATTGTCAGTATTTTTCTTTATCCTGATTAATAACCTGATGGGTGTTTTCCCAATTCCTCCCGGAGGGGCTAATGTCACAGGTAATATTGCGATAACGGCAGTGCTGGCAATATTTACATTCATAATTACAACAGTCAGCGCAAATAAAAATTACTGGAAGCATATTTTTAATGCTCCGGGTGTACCCTGGTGGCTTAAATTTCCTATACCTCTTATGCCGTTTATTGAATTGCTAGGAGTTTTTACAAAGCCCCTTGTTTTATGTATCCGGCTTTTCGCTAATATTCTGGCAGGGCATTTTATTATTTTGAGTTTTGTGGTTCTGATTTTTATTTTCGGACAGATTAACTGGATAGCGGGTTATGGGGTATCGGTATTATCGATGGTGTTTTATGTCTTCATGACCTTATTGGAATTTCTGGTTGCATTTATTCAAGCATATGTTTTCACACTACTATCTGCGCTATATTTTGGAATGGCCAGGGAGGAGTCGCATTAGTAAATAACCTTTAATTATATATGTTATGGTTGGATTAATATTATTACAAGAAGCAGGCAATGCAGTTGCCCTCATGGGTGCTGCTTTTGGAGCCGGTTTGGCTGCTATAGGTGCTGGTATCGGCATTGGTCAGATTGGTAACAAGGCTATGGAAGCTATTGCTCGTCAACCCGAAGCAGTTGGGGATATCCGGTCGAATATGATCGTTTCTGCTGCATTGGTTGAAGGGGCGGCCTTCTTTGCAATGATTGTTTGTTTGTTAATCGTTTTTCTGGGTTAAAACCCGGAATGGGTTGTCTTTCCGGGATTGCCGGAAAGCAGCCCTTTATTATTAAAATCAAAGACAAATGGGTATAATTAGTCCCGATATTGGTACCATTTTTTGGATGGTCTTTGGCTTCTCAATTGTTTTCTTTATTCTGAAGAAGTTCGGTTGGTCAATAATCCTAAAGACTTTGAAGGAAAGGGAACAATCGATTGATGAGGCATTAAAATCTGCAGATAAAGCCAGAGAAGAGATGGCTATTTTACGTGCTGATCACGAAGCGCTCTTAAAGGAAGCGCGTGCTGAGCGCGACTCCCTAATTGCTGAGGCCAGACAGATTCGTGCTGATCTGATTGAGAAGGCCAAGGATGATGCTGTTATTGAGGCAGATAAGGTTCTTGAAAGTGCTCGTAAAGAAATTGAGAATGAGAAGAGATCAGCGCTCAGTGATATTAAGGCCCAGGTTGCTGATTTATCTATCGACATAGCAGAGAAAATTCTTAGGAAGGAACTTAGTGAGGATGCCAAGCATCAGGCTCTTATTAAGGAGATGCTGGATGAAATGAAGTTGAATTAAGATGAACGAAGGTAAAATAGCTGTGAGATATGCCAAGGCCCTTTTTGAGGCTGCAAGCGACCAGGGTATTCTGGAAGCGGTTAGGGAGGATGTGGATGCTTTGCAGTTACTTGATAACAAGGTGCCCGGGTTCAGGGATTTATTGGAGAGTCCGGTTCTTAATACAGAACAGAAGAATAAAATTTTCTCTATTCTTTTTGAACATAAGCTAGAGAAACTGAGTTACAAGTTTGTGTTACTCATGTCGAAAAATAAAAGGGAGTCGTTTATTCCCTCAGCCTGCCGTGTGTTTTATGACCTCTATAAAGATAAAAAAGGAATTAAAGCAGCAAAGCTTACCACTGCTGGCCTTATGCATGAATCCATGGTGCTTAGGATGAAGGAAACTTTGGAGTCGCACTATAAATGTATCATCGAGCTGGAAACAAAAACAAAGGCTGATATTATTGGTGGATTTATTCTTAGGGTGGATGATCAGCAACTTGATGCGAGTGTATCATCTCAATTAAAGAAGATTAAAAAAGGTTTAGAGAGCTCAATAATCTCTTAAAGCAAAGGAAATGCAAAAGTTTTTAAGATGGTTTATGAAATTGTTTCGTCCTGATTCATCAGGATTTGTGCGGAACATGCAAGCTGCTCCAGATCAGGGTAATAGCAGTGGGTCTGTAAAAACCGGCGGTAGCTTAAAAAAGCTTGTAAACGAGAAAGATCAGTTGTTTTGGGTTCTTACTAATAAAATTATTGAAATAGAGAAGAATGGCCAGGGCTTTACTACTAATATCCATCTTGCTTCGGGTTCTGTTTTTAGGAATATTCAATATCTGGGAAAGATGAAGCTAAGATCTAAGAAGCAGGGCTTATCAAAGGTTTCTCACCAAATTGAGTTTGTTCTGTCTGATGAAGATGATCTGGCGATAGAGGCTGGGGATATTTTGTTGAGGAACACATATGTCTCGATTCTACATATGGATCGATATGGAGATGGGTTTTTATATGGGGAGGCCAAGGGACTAGAAATTACTAAGCTTGAAAAGGGACAAATGGTTCTGGAAGGCTCAGAGGATAATGTTTTTTACGAAATGACAAAGGAATGCCTTAAAAGGGTAGTGCCAATTAAAGAATAAATAAAAGTATGGCTCAAATAAAACCAGCGGAGGTTTCTGAAATACTGAAACAACAACTCGAGGGGATACAAACAGGCACCCAGATGGATGAGGTGGGCACTGTTCTCCAGGTGGGAGACGGTATTGCCAGAATTTATGGATTGTCAAAAGTACAGTCAAACGAGTTAATAGAATTTGAGAACGGTGTTATGGGTATCGTTCTTAATCTGGAAGAGGATAATGTCGGGGCTGTTCTTCTTGGACGGTCTGAAGGGATTCGTGAAGGCGACTCTGTGAAGAGAACCCAGAGAATATCCTCCATACTTGTTGGAGAGGGCTTACTGGGTCGTGTGGTTAACACTCTTGGTCAGCCTCTTGACGGTAAGGGGCCTATTGAGGGTGATCTTATCGAGTTGCCGTTAGAGAGGAAGGCTCCCGGGGTGATATTCCGGCAGCCTGTAAATGAACCCTTGCAGACGGGTATTAAAGCTATTGATGCTATGATACCAATTGGACGAGGACAAAGAGAGTTGATTATTGGTGACCGCCAAACGGGTAAGTCATCAATCGCTATAGATACGATCATTAATCAGAGGGAGTTCTATGAAAAGGGCGAGCCTGTTTATTGTATTTATGTTTCCATTGGACAAAAAGGTTCAACGGTAGCCCAAATAGCCAAGACTCTTGAAGAGAGCGGTGCAATGCCATATACAACCATTGTAATGGCTACTGCCGCAGATCCTGCTGCTCTGCAATTCTATGCACCATTTGCCGGAGCCGCAATTGGTGAATATTTCCGAGATACTGGTCGCCCCGCGCTGATAGTATTTGATGACCTTTCAAAACAAGCCGTTTCCTATAGAGAGGTGTCTCTCCTTCTTCGGCGTCCTCCAGGGCGTGAAGCTTATCCGGGAGATGTTTTCTATCTTCATTCCAGGTTGCTTGAGCGTGCCGCCAAGATAATCGAGTCTGATATAATTGCCGGGCAGATGAACGATCTCCCAGAGGCTCTCAAACCAATGGTAAAAGGAGGAGGCTCTCTGACAGCTCTACCAATTATTGAAACTCAGGCCGGTGATGTTTCCGCTTATATCCCAACTAATGTTATTTCTATTACCGACGGGCAAATATTCCTTGAGTCATCATTGTTCAATTCAGGTATAAGGCCTGCAATTAATGTTGGTATTTCAGTGTCGAGGGTTGGTGGATCAGCTCAGATAAAAGCTATGAAGAAAGTTGCAGGAACTCTTAAGCTTGATCAGGCTCAATTTAGAGAGCTAGAGGCCTTTGCAAAATTCGGATCCGATCTGGATGCCGCAACAATGGCAACTCTTAGTAAAGGAGCCAGAAATGTTGAGATACTTAAGCAAGGACTTCATAAACCGCAATCTGTTGAAGATCAAATTGCTATTCTATATTGCGGAACAAAAGGCCTGATACTTGATGTTCCTATTGATAAGGTTAGTGAGTTTGAGAGGGATTATCTCGAATACCTGGGGATGAAGCATAAGAATGTTATGGATGAATTGCGTGCCGGGAAAATTACCGAAGAAACAGAGAAAATACTGCGGGAAGCAGCAAATGAGTTAACATCAAAATACCGTAATTAGGCTGATTAAAGGATTCAATATATGGCGAATCTTAAAGTAATACGGACCCGAATAAGCTCGACAACATCAACGAGGCAGATTACCAGTGCCATGAAGATGGTTTCAGCAGCAAAGTTGAAAAGGGCTCAGGATGCTATTGTGCAGATGAGACCCTATGCAATGAAGCTTCAGGATATCCTTATTCACCTGAGTGCGGGGCTTGAAGATCTGGACGGGAATATTTATTCCTCCGATAGGGCTGTTCAGAAAGTTCTTTTGGTTGTTGTAACGGCAAACAAAGGTCTGTGTGGTGGATTTAATTCTAATGTCGTTAAAAAGACAATAGAACTTATACATGGACCATATAAGGAATACCATGAATCGGGGAATCTGGATATTCTTTTATTGGGTAAAAAGGGAGGCGAAATCCTTAAAAGCAAAGGCTTTACTTCTATTGGCGAAAGGAATTTTATTCTTGACAAGCCGGATTTTGAAAGTGTGGCTGCTGTGGCTGAAGAATTGATGTCTATTTATGCAAATAAGGAGTATGATCACATTGATTTGATATATAATCAATTTAAAAATGCAGCTTCGCAAATTCTTACTCAGGAGAAGTTCTTGCCAATATCCATAGAGGATGATGAAGCCCAACATCGGCGTCCGGATTATA
>CAYUNU010000324.1:0-4805 GCA_964446195.1 uncultured Porphyromonadaceae bacterium
TGTAAAAACATCAGCCTGCAGCACATTTATGCAGTCGATCCCTAATAGCTCAATATTTTTATTAATGAACTGTATCTGGAATTTATTTTTTTCTACCAGAGTGATGTCGGTGGTATCAAGTGATGCAAACTCCAAGCTGATGCTTCCGGTTCCCGAAAAGAGGTCGAGTACCTTGATGTCGTCGAAGTAAAGACGGTTAATTAAAATGTTGAATAAGCTTTCTCTTGCCTGATCGGTTGTTGGGCGTGCTTTGAGATTTTTCGGAAGGTCAAGCCTTCTGCTGCGGTATTTGCCATGAATTATACGCAAAGATATAGACTTACAAGGTTAGAGAATCGGTGTTGACTAAGTTGCCCGAAGGTATAGCTATAGTTGAAGTTCTTATTAAATTTTTCTAAAATAATATCTGGGATGAACTGAGAAAGTTTATCTGTTAATTCGGAATTTTCTTCAACATTGCCTGACAGGACAAGCTTGTTTTTTTCAGCATCAAAATCAAGTTGCTCAAAAATATACAATATATAAAATATCAGATCCTCTTGAGTTTGGTAGGAGAAAGAATTGAATAGCTCAAACTTTCCTTTGCGAAAAACTACAATATCAAAAAAATCTCTGTATAAATGAACCTTAACGTAGTTCCCTGATGGCTTGCTTCTGGCAGCTAAAGCGGCATTTTCTATCTCTGGACAGGACTGATGATATATCCTGATTTCATTTGGGTGTTTATTACAGGAATTTAAAATGCTTTCTGGTAAGGAAAAAACAATTTTCGAATCAATATTTGCTATGTCGTTTGACAGAATCACGTGATTCTCAGGAAGCTGGTTTGAAAAATGGTACATTTCTTCCATTGTCCCCGGGTCGAATAAAGGCTTTGGAATTAGAACAGCGTTGGGCGTAGCGTAGATTAGTCCGCTTGTTTTATATCGATGATTAAGATGATTATCTCTGGTAAAAAAATTTTCAACTTGCTCCTCTTTGGAAAGCGAAAGAGCTTCATCAAAGAATAGATCTTTTAATGCGATATATTTTTTGCGGACTGTATCCATAATCGCAAAGCAAAGGCCTTCAGCACTAAGCTGAATAGCCAGATGGTAAGTAGAACTGATGTTGATATCAAAGGTTTCGTCGATAACGGCAATATTTCTCATGCTTTCTGCCAGTTCATTTGGGATTAAAATTGTCGAAAAAAAATAGCTCTGCCAAAACTGACAGAGCTACTTTATGATTTTCTATTTCAATAACAATTACTCCCAGTTACCTGCGTTGTTATTTGCTTCTTTCACATCCCCAACTTTTAGGCCAGGGAAAGACTTAAGATCGTTAAGATTAATGATAAGTTGACGATCCATTCCACTTAAAATATCAAAGTGTAATGCTGATGCTTCAAAAACAGGAACTTCAAGCTTAGAGGCAGTCACAATTGTTGAAGCCTTCAAGTCAAATTGTGTTCCAGTGGGCGCAAAAGGTACGTACCTTAAGGAGTCAACAGGATAAGTTTTTGCGAACAGAGAATCCCTGACAGGAATGTAAATTGTATCTCTGATTACCTTACCCAATGAAACGGCTAATGAATCATCCAGGCTACCTTCAGCGTAAAGAACCGGGAAAGAATCAGTTTTAACAAAGTTTAATAGAGTATCGAAGCTGCCAGTATAAGCTCCGTAAACCGACTTATACGCCATTTCAGCGGAACGGATATCTTTTAAACGTTCAACAACTTTTTCTTTTCTGAATTCATATTCCTTGTCAAAATTAATAGGTTTCATAACCCCAGTATAGATAAAATATAACAAGGCAACGATAATTGCGAGCAGTAGAAATTGAGCAATGTATTTAACAGCTTTCATCTGGATTGAATTGATTAAGTTTGTGTGCAAATTTATAAATGTTTTTCAAATTACTTGAAGGCGCTTATAGGTTTTTTCACCCATGTTAAAAGACCATCTTACTCATATAATCCGAAAGAAGCTTGATCATGTGCCTACCGACGGCCAGGAATCGCTGATACAAGGGCTTGCAGCTTTTGCCCTTGGAATGGAAGATGATGATATTTTCTTGATTCGAGGCTATGCAGGTACTGGCAAAACAAGTCTTATTGCCTCCGTTGTAAAGACATTAATGGAAAAAAGGATACGTATTGTTCTGATGGCGCCTACCGGAAGGGCAGCAAAAGTGTTATCCACTTACTCAAATCATCCGGCAATGACCATCCATAAAAAAATCTATCGACAGAAAAAGCTAAGAGATGGGTTTGCCGAGTTTTCCCTGGATAGAAATATGCATAGCAACACATTATTTGTTGTTGATGAAGCTTCAATGATTTCTAATCAAAGTTTGGACCTGGCTATTTTTGGGAGTGGACGCCTGCTAGATGATCTAGTAACCTACGTCTATAGTGGAGTGGGCTGTAAACTTATTTTGATTGGTGATGTTGCTCAGCTCCCTCCTGTTGGTTTAGATACGAGTGAAGCACTGGATCCCAAAATTTTAAGTTCTTACGGGTTTCCAGTTAAGAGCGGAGAGCTAAATCAAGTAGTTCGCCAATCATTGTCATCAGGTATACTTGCAAATGCCACAGCCGTTCGGGAGAAGCTTGG
The DNA here is from genome assembly GCA_964446195.1 of uncultured Porphyromonadaceae bacterium. Taxonomy (GTDB): domain Bacteria; phylum Bacteroidota; class Bacteroidia; order Bacteroidales; family UBA12481; genus JAUVKA01. Next base: position 2,601 of record CAYUNU010000324.1, read on the forward strand.
GAATAATATTCTGGGGTATCCAAAGCTGCATGAGGACAAAAATGGCGACGTAGTGAGAATATCAGGAGAAAGTCTGATCGATTCAATCGAACAGTCCTATGAAAAAGCCGGTATGGATGAAACCATTATTGTCTGCAGATCCAATAAACAGGCAAATAGATATAATCAGGGTATAAGAAATAGTATTCTCTGGAGAGAAGAGGAGTTAACTGTGGGTGATCAACTGATGGTAGTTAAGAATAACTATTACTGGCTAAAAGAAGAGGAAGAGGTTGATTTTATTGCTAATGGTGATATAGCCGTAGTTACCAGGATTAATGGATATCAGGATTTGTATGGACTGCGATTTGCTGATGTCAGTTTGAAACTTGCAGATTATCAGGATCTTGAGTTCGACGCAAAAATTATTTTGAACAGCTTAACTGTGGAAAGTGCTTCGATGGACAGGGCTACCATGAAGGAGTTTTTTTTCAGTGTTATGGAGGATTACCAGACTGTTAAAGGTAAAAAAAATAGGACTGATGCTGTTCGTGAAGACCCTTTCTTTAACTCCTTACAGGTTAAGTTTGCCTACGCGGTGACATGCCATAAAGCCCAGGGCGGTCAATGGAAACATGTTTATGTTGATCAGGGTTATGTTACCGAAGAACGAATGGACCGGGAATACTATCGATGGCTCTACACAGCTTTGACCCGTGCCACGGAAAAGCTCTATCTGGTAAACTTCAAAGACGAATTCTTTGATTAAACCCGCAACCAGCACCCCGCAACTAGTCTCCAATTATTTTGATTAAGGCCCTTTTCCTACGTTTACCATCAAACTCAGCATAGAAAATTTGCTCCCACGGACCCAGGTCAAGTCTTCCCTTTGTAATAGCTACTACAACCTCGCGACCCATAATAGTTCGCTTTAAATGGGCATCAGCATTGTCTTCATATCCATTGTGTTGATATTGTGAGTAGGGCTTTTCAGGAGCAAGGCCTTCGAGCCATTTTTCGTAATCCTGATGTAGTCCGCTTTCGTCATCATTGATGAAGACTGAAGCAGTGATATGCATAGCATTTACAAGCACCATGCCTTCAACAACTCCGCTTTCAGCTACCGCGTTCTGAACGTCTCTGGTGATATTCACGAAACCCCTTCTGGTGGGTATCTCAAACCATAATTCCTCCCGGTAAGATTTAATTGCCATAATAAATGCTTATTTATTCTGCACCGATTTCTTTAACCAATAATGAGATTCTCTTATCTAATTTTTCACCCGCTGATTGGAGCTCCTGCTTGCTTTCAACTTTTTCTCTAACAGAAAAATAAAACTTAATCTTCGGCTCCGTACCGGATGGCCTGACTGTGACAATGGAACCGTTCTGGCTTATTATCTGGAGGACATTCGACTTTGGAAGGTTTATGTCATAACGCAAATCGGAAATCATATCTACAGATCTTCCCGACTGGAAATCATTTATCGTTACTACATCAGATCCTGCTAATGAGCCAGGTGGTGTTGACCTTAATTTATCCATCATCAGGCCTATTTCCTCAGCTCCTGATTTGCCTTTTCTAACAACAGATATTAAATGCTCTTTGAAAAAACCAAAACGTACATGCATATCATCAAGAATATCTAAAAGACCTTTATCCTGATTTTTTGCCCATGCAGCTGCTTCAGCTATGAGAGCGCAGGACATCACAGCATCTTTATCTCTTACAAAATCGCCGGCCAGATATCCATACGATTCTTCACCGCCACCAATAAAAACCTCTTTGCCTTCCTTCTTCCTGATCAAATCAGCAATGTATTTGAATCCTGTCAGAACTTCATATGTTTTAACTGAAAAATGGCTGGCTATCTCGGTAAACAAAGAGCTGGTGACTATAGTCTTTGCTATGAATTCATTGCCTTTTAGCTTTCCCAATTCCGACCATTTACTCAGTAAATAGTAAATCAATATTGAACCTGTTTGATTGCCATTTAGAAGAACAAAGTTATCGTCTTTACCTCTAACAGCAATTCCTACCCGATCAGCATCCGGATCAGTGGCCATAACCAGTTCAGCTTTTAGCTCCATGGCTTTTTCAATAGCCATATTTAAAGCTGCTTTTTCTTCCGGGTTAGGGGAGTGAACAGTTGGAAAGTTACCGTCGGTTATATCCTGAGCAGCTACAGAATGTACGTTTCGGAATCCAAACATTTTCAGAGCCGC
>CAYUNU010000325.1:0-4791 GCA_964446195.1 uncultured Porphyromonadaceae bacterium
AGGACAGTATTAAAGGAAAATACACTTTTGAGCCCGGGCATATTTACTCTGAATCCCCTGAAGATGGGTATTGGGTTTTTCCTATTGATGAATACAATTACAGGGATGGAGTGCATACCGAGGATGAAGGTGTTGCATGGTTCCAGTTACCTCCTATTGATTGTTCTTCCAAAACTTCTGTAATTCTTAAGGTTAATCAGTATTTCAGAGCCTGTTGTGCAGCGCCCAATATTTGGGTCGATGTAAGTAACGACCAGGGTGTTCACTGGGCTAATTTCGATATGTCTTTTGGAACGCCGACTAACGTGTTTTGCAAAAAGCCTCGTGTTGAATTAAATCTCACGGAAGTAGCCGCTGGTGCTCCTGAAGTTTGGATTCGTTTTTATTGGAAGGGTAACAGAGCTTATTTCTGGGTTTTGGATGACCTTACTTTGTCTGAAGGTTATACCAATGAGCTTCAGCTCGAAGACCAGTGGTTGAAAAATATTGATCTTGAGGAAGATGGTGATGAAGGATTTGTTTACCTCTATCCATTTAATCAAATTGGAGGAGAAAACTTTGGTGGTTATACCTTTTCCGGAGCATTCTTAAACTCAGGTATTGATGAGCAGTATGGCTCACATCTGAATGTTGAGATCTTTAAGAATGGGGAATCTGTTTATAATGAAGATTCTGAAAGTGTTTCAGTTTGGCCGCTTGACAGAGATACTTTAGAAGTAAACACACCCTATGTACCTGATGGATATGGCGATTATAAGGTTGTTATGACTGCCATGCAGGAGCAGGAGGATGGAGTTCCATCCAACAATGTTTATTCTGATACTTTCTATATAAATGACAGTACATTCTCATATTCTGATTTTATCTCAGAGACTCATGTTAGTACTGCCGGTCATGGTAATAATGATGGAGATGCCTGTGGAATAGCTTTAGATATCAGAGAAGAGTGTGAGGCAAATTCTATTTCTGTTTTCATCAAGCAACGTCCTGAGAACCCTACGGCCAGTACACAGCCGGGCATGGGATTCCAGTATTGGATATATTTCTACGACGAGGAAGAAGCAGCCTACTACCCTTTGATACCATCAGAATTTATGGAGGTTGAGGAAGAGATGATTAACACATGGGTTACACTGCCTCTGGAGAAGGATGGTGAGTCGGAGTTTCTGACACCCGGCTACTATATAGCTGCGATACAGACCTTCCATAATGGTGGTGCTGGTGCTGATAATAATGTCTTTCGTTTTACCATTGGTGCCGATCAATCACATAAATACAGTCCGGGTAAAACCGTGTACAACTTAGGTGAAGAAGGTGTATGGTATGGTCTTGAAGAAATGAGTATGGTAATGCTCAATCTTAACTATTCAGGAGCTCCTTCCGAGGTTGAAGTTGTTTTTAACTGCGACATGACCCTTCCTATTGCTGAGGGTGTATTCACACCTGGGACTGATTACCTCGATGTAGCCGGTACCTTTAATGGTGATGATGGTGCTGCTCATCATCTTGCTGACGCTGATGGTGATGGTATTTATACTCTGGCTGTACCAGGTCTTAAGCCATGGGATATTATCGAATACAAGTACCGTATCAATGGAAATTGGGCTACTTCAGAATTTGCACCTGATGGTCCATATCGTGTGCATACCAATACACTGTACAATATGCTGGATGATATTTATAATGATGGTGTGAGTACAGTTGGAATTGATATGGGCAAGCTTGTTGCTTCGGTAAAAGTCTATCCTAACCCAAGTAATGGTACTGTCAGTTTGGAAGTTAGCAATACTCAATCCACAGACTTGAATATTACTGTTAGCAATATTCAAGGGCAGGAGGTATATCGCAACAATGTAAAATCAACTATTAGCCATAAGGAAAACATTAATCTAAGCGAATTTGGCAAAGGTTTATATTTCTTAAAGGTTAATGAAAAAGTTACTAAGCTTATCATTAAATAGCTTAGGGATAGTGTTTAGCAAGTAATTTAGCTAGTACGAAAGAGCCTCGCGAGGGGCTCTTTTTTTTATCACAACAAATCACTAAATTCGCAAGCTCAAACAGCACACCTCACACTCACTTGCCCAGATGGCGGAATTGGTAGACGCGCTGGTCTCAAACACCAGTGAACGCAAGTTCGTGCCGGTTCGACCCCGGCTCTGGGTACTAATTAACCTAAGGCAGAAGGCAGAAGGCAGAAGGCAAAAATTAGGTAAAAGGAATAAGGCTCAAGGTTTTCTTGGGCCTTTTTTTTAATCTTTCAAGCAGCCAATTGGTACAACCAGAACCCCATCAGACCTCCTGTATGCAAGCTGACCTCCTGTCAGTACCATAAGAAAAGAAGGATTATTCATCTTTTCTTTATCGACTTTTTCACTGAGCTTTAATAAGTTGGCAGCAGCTTCGTCAATTTGCTTCATTCCAAGTTTAACTTCAATAGCAGCCCATCTGCCATCATGAAGCTTAATCACTAGGTCAGATTCAAGTTCAGATTTATCCCGATAATGAAATATTCCTCCATCATTTGCTTGTGCATATACTCTCAAATCTCGCGTACAAAGTGATTCAAACAAAAAACCAAAGGTCTCGAAATCCTGTAAAATCCCTTGTGCATTTGTACGCATTACAGCTGTTGCTATTGAGGGATCAACAAATTGGCGTTTGTGTGACGTGCGTATCGCTGTCTTTGATCGAAGAGAAGGTTGTCAGGCAGGAACATCTTCTATAACAAACAATCGACGAAGCGCATTAAGATATGAGTTCAATGTCTTCGTTGTTATTGATGACTCATTTACCTGCATATCACCCATAATTGTTTTAGCTGTTGCCAGTGTGGAGATATTACGGGCCAGCGATTGTAACAATACCCGAACTCTTTCTGGATCCTTTTCGATCCCATCTACACGTTGAATGTCCAGGTTAATAATAGCATCAACATAGTTCATGGATGTTCGTGTAGACTGTTTCCCTGATACAACAGCAGCGGGCCATCCTCCCCTGCATATGACATTTGCAATTTGCTCTATTGTCAAAGTACTTTTTGCTCCAATATCTGTTTCTCCATCAAAAAGATCCTTGAGAGATACTTTGCCATTTGATTCCATTGATTCAAACAGACTCATTGGTCGCATAAGCATCCTGGCAATTCTTCCTGTACCAGAATGAGCAGTTTGATCGTCAGTGGGCGTTGCTGAACCGGTAAGAATAAACTGACCCATTATTCCTCTTCTGTCGACGGAAAATCTCACAGCATCCCAAATTACCGGAGCCATTTGCCATTCATCAAGAAGTAGTGGGGGTTCTCCTTCCAGAAGAAGAGATGGTTTGGTATCTACCATAGCTAAATAACCGGGTCCTTCATCTGGATCCTGCATGTACACCACACTATTAGCTTTTTGCAATGATGATTGTGTTTTTCCACACCATTTTGCTCCTTCAACAAGCACTGCCCCTGTTGATTCAAGCAAACTCTCAAATAGTTTGTCACTAATACGAGCTATATAATTCAAAGCTTTCACTGGAAAATATTTAATATCTCTAAAGATACCGATAATAAGTTAATTTATAAAACAGCTCCACACTTTGGCGCCTTATCATTCCACACTTTGGCGTCTTTTCATTCCACACTTTGGCAGCATCCTAAGCTGCAAAGTAATTCCAAATCCCTCAAAAATGGTTCGGAAAAAAGAACGGTTAGGGGTACTCTTCGAAGGCTTATGGCTTGAGGCTTAAGTTAGGGAATAAGTAATAAGGATTAAGGCTCAAGGTTTTCTTGGGCCTTTTTTTATTCACGTAATTGACTGGTATGCTTGAATATAATGTCAAGAACTTTGTTGTAAGGATTGGTTCGACAATTTTTTCCATCAAATTCAATTTTATCTGGAAACATCGAACCTATCATTAGCTACTACCTGATATTTTTTTGTAATTTTATTGGTCTCCCAAGACAAAACCAATTTATATGATACCAAAAAAAATCGTTGGGAGTATTGCCATTCTTTGTTTATTATTACTATCTCAAGGATCAAAGGGTTTTACTCAGGAACCTACATTGATAAAAGTCCCCTCGCCAAAAAAGTTTAGTTCTGATATTGAATCCTTCATCATTGGAAAAACCTATCTCCCTCTTGAGACAAAGTCAGATTGTCTATTACCAGGATACTCTCCTCGGATTTATATTTATAATGGCCTGATCTATATGCTTTTCAGATCTAAATATGGACTTTATATTTTCAACAGGCATGGTAAATTCATTAATTCTTATAAATCTTATGGACAATGTCCTAATGAGGTTTTAAGTATGTATTGCTTGAGTTTTTACAAAGATGAAGTCTTTGTACTCGATTATAAAGGGGGTAAGATTCTTGTATTAGATTTGGAAGGACAACCCAAAAGAAGCATTGCAACTCCTTCTTTTCCATATGATATGATCCACAATGAACAAGGCCAGCTTTTACTGTATATCAAAAAGGAAGATTTCAACGGAAAACCTTATGACATAATCGGGTATGATGTGAATCGATCAGAATTTTATGGTTATTTACTCGCAGGAAATTATAATAAAGCAAGGACGACAGGCTTATCCTCCTTTGCTATAACACCTCAGGGTCCAATATGGGCTCCCACAGCTGGAGACACAATATTTTCAATCAATGATAAAGTGGCAAAACCTGCCTTCATTCTTGATTTTGGTAAATTGAGTTTATCCGAAGAGCAGAAAAAGACGTTTGACGCATATAGATTAAAAGGTGCAAAAAATTCAGTATTACCCATAATAGCAGCAACTATATT
>CAYUNU010000326.1:0-4789 GCA_964446195.1 uncultured Porphyromonadaceae bacterium
GTCATTAAACTTAATGTCCCTATGAAACAACTCCTATCCCTCACCCGCACTTTCAACAAACTCTTCATTGCTCCCTACGCCAGCCTATCATCTCCATTACTGGTAATGATTATCCTGATGTTAACAGTGTCATGCAATGCACCTGAGACAAACACTACTCCCCCTCCCGGAGGCGGTGGCGAAGCAAACCCTGAGCTAAGGACAAATGTCGAGGCCTTACAGAACTTTCAGGATATGCGCTTTGGGATGTTCGTTCATTGGGGACCAGTATCCCTGAAAGGTACCGAAATCGGATGGTCACGAGGCAGGGAAATACCTATTTCCGAATATGACAGCCTTTACCATAAGTTCAATCCAACAGAGTTCGATGCCGAAGAATGGATCAGGATAGCTAAAGATGCCGGGATGAAGTATTTCGTTATCACCTCCAAGCATCACGACGGATTCTCTCTATGGCCAAGCAAGTACACCAATTACGATATTGAAAATACACCGATAAAACGCGATCTGCTTAAGGAAATGCAACTGGCTTGTGAAAATCAGGATATCCTTTTTGGAACCTATTATTCTGTACTCGACTGGAAACATCCTGATTACACAACCCGTTACCACGATCCAAGACCAGTTGAAGAATCCAATATGGCCGTTTATAAGGAATACTTATTCAACCAGGTTGAAGAGCTAATAACTGATTATAACACCAATATTCTTTGGTTCGATGGACAATGGGAAGCATCATGGACTCATGAAATGGGAATGGAGCTATATAAACATTGTCGGGATCTGAAGGATCAACTGCTTATTAATAATCGAGTGGACAAAGGGTTTAAAGGGATGGCCGGAATGACCGACAGTATTGCTAAATATGCAGGTGATTATGGGACTCCTGAACAGCGAATTGGCTCCTTCAACAACCAATTCCCCTGGGAGTCATGCATCACAATATGCAAACAGTGGGCCTGGAAACCTGATGATGCTATGAAAAGCCCTAAAGAGTGCATTCATACCCTGATAAAAACCGTTGGCGGCGACGGCAATCTCCTCCTCAATGTTGGCCCAATGCCTGATGGACGAATAGAGCCACGTCAGGTTAAAGTGCTTGAGGAAATCGGCGACTGGCTGGATGTTAACGGCGAAGCTGTATATGGCACCAGAGGCGGCCCATGGCTACCCAACGAAGAGTGGGCTTCAACTCATAAGGGTAAGAAAGTGTACATTCATGTGATGGCAACGGAAACCCGATTACTTCAGCTGCCCCTGTTGGAAGGCCTGAAAATAAAAAACGCCAAAATTATTGGAGGCGGTGAGGTAAAAATAGAAATTGACAAAAACATTACACTGAGCTTACCTGAAAACTTACCCTCTGATTATGCCAATGTGATTGAACTAACTACTAATAGTGTTTTCCCATCTTTGGATAATATCATCGTGAATTGATGAAGAAGCTTCGCGCCATAGGTATTATATTTATTGCAATTGTTCTGATTCTGGCATTGAGGTTCGCCTATTATTCTGTCATACGTAATATTAAACAGGATACTATATTTCTTAAAATAGAGAAACAGTCGATTTCCGGTATATATCCTCATCTGGCAGTCTTCAACGAAAACCATAGTGCAGAAAAACCCGGAGAAACAGGGATTGGTGCCCTTGTTACCTGGGGCGATCATCTGTATGCAACCACATATTCGGCCCATAAACCCAAAGGCAGCTCCGATAAGTTATATGTTATTGATAAAGCAGGCAATATGGAGGCTCACCCTCTTAGCATTGGAGGAACACCTGCCAATAGAATGATCCATAAAGAATCAAAACAATTGATCATTGGTCCTTACTTCATTAAAGAAAATGGAGAGGTAAGAGTAATTTCTCCTGATGAAATGCCGGGTCGACTAACTGCCACAACCCGACATCTGGATGATCCTGCCAACAAGGTATATTTCTTTACCATGGAGGAGGGCTTATATGAGGTTGATGTGAATACTCTGGAAGTAAAAGAAATCTATACTGATGGCAATATGATGACTCCTCCTGATATAGCCGGCCCTATGTTGCCGGGTTATCATGGAAAAGGAGCATTTGTGTCCCAGGATAGACTGGTGGTAGCCAATAATGGTGAATACAAGTGGCAATCAACAACAGAATCGGGATGCCTTGCTGAGTGGGATGGAGCCAACTGGAAGGTTATAGAAAGAAGGCAATTCACCGAAGTAACCGGACCGGGTGGATTATCAGGAAACAAAAATCAGAATGACCCAATCTGGTCAAGCGGATGGGATGATAAATCACTTATTTTGAAGGTCAGGGATAATGGTAAGTGGTTCACTTACCGCCTCCCAAAAGCAAGCTTCACCTATGATGGCCGTCATGGCTGGCATACCGAATGGCCACGTATAAGAAACATTGGCACAGATGATTGGCTAATGACTATGCACGGTATGTTTTGGGCTTTCCCTCCTGATTTCTCCAGTACACAAACATCAGGAATCAGACCCTACTCATCATACCTGAAGATAATTCCTGATTTTGCACGGTGGCAAGGGACGCTGGTGATGGGCTGCGATGATGCCTCTAGCTTTGATAATGATTTTGTTGGCCAACCCCAATCTAACTTCTGGTTTATTAAACCCAACCAACTCAACGATTTTGGCCCTAAAAATGGCTACGGGAATCTATGGCTCAATGAAGATGTTGAGTCTTTCATCGAATCAGATCCCTTTCTTGTTGGTGGATTTGACAGGATGATGTTAGTGGCTTCCTCAAAGGACAATAAAGCATTCAAACTCCAAATCGAACGACAAAAACCAGGAGAGAATAACTGGGAAGTATGGAAAACGGAGATTTTCGGCCCATACCAAAACATATACCGCACATTTGAACTCGATGAGGAAAGCGAGTGGATCAGACTCACTCCTGATACAGATCTAGAGAACTTCTCAGTTAACCTTCATTTATCAGAAAAAGACTATGATCATTCTGATAGCACAATTTTTAAATCCCTTCCTGATATTGAATCTGGAGACGTCAAAGGCGGATGGCTTCGTCCCGATGGAGATAGCAGGAACCTGAGTATCTTCATCCCAAATTCAGATTCATATCTTTCTCTGGATGAGACCCTATCCTACAATACTGTTCCCTACACCGAGCTTACCCGTCAACGAGCAAAAAACCTCCTGCCAAAAAATGAGCCTATCGGTGCCGATTCAGCCTCAGTGTATTTTACTGATAAAGAAGGATCTAAATGGCGATTACCCTGGGGATCGGGGAATTACAATGAATGGTACGCCGAAGCACCTCAAAGAAATATCAGAGAAGTTGCCACCGAAAGAAGCCTGATGAATGCCGGAGGCATATTCTATGAACTACCACGCGACATTTCAGGTGGGATAAGAAAAATCAAGCCAATCGCTACTCATAACAAGATGATTATCGATTTTTGTTCCTGGAGAGGGATGATGGCTATCAGTGGCACAAGCCCCGAAGCCAAAGCTGATAAGCATTTTTATCCTGATGATAAAAAAGATGCCGGACTATGGCTTGGTACCATAGATGACCTCTGGAGTTTTGGTAAGCCCACAGGAACAGGCGGCCCCTGGTTCAAATCTAATGTAAAAGCAGGAGAATTATCAGACCCATATCTTATGTTAGGATTTGATAGTAAGGAATTAATAATCAGTCATGATTCAGAAGAAACAGTATCATTCGAACTTTTCGCCGATTTCACCGGAGATGGGGAGTTCAAGCTAATTCAAGTCATACAGGTTAATGCAGGTGAAGAAAAAACGTTCATTTTCCCCGACGGTTTCTCGGCGAATTGGATTAGGATTACCTCCAATAAAAATTGCCAAGCCACCGCAACCTTTTTTTACAATTAACCATTATATGTAGAGACGCATATTTGCGTCTCTCTTCGCAAATATGCGTCTCTACTGTTGTGATTTTATTGCGTCCTCGTAGTTTACCACGTAGTGCCACCAATTATTGAGATTGCCATCATCCGGGTTTACACCTTTGAAATGAGGTATATGACTGAACCACCAGCGCATGTATCCCTCATGTGTGCATTCCCATTCCTGGCAATCAACAATACGCCCTTCTCCTGATGTTATATCAGGATAATTTATCCAATTATCGGCAAATGAGTTAACCTTTGTTTCATTTACCCAGTCATAATCATGCACTCCATTTGGAGGGAAGTGAATATTCCCAACATGTGCATTTCCAGGGTGGGTTTTGTCGTATTGGGTAAAAATTTCCCAATTATTAGGATCCTTAGCATCCTTTTCCCAGCGTCCATAAACATTCCACATCACGGATTCAAACCTATGACCAAAACTCTCAAGAGCCAAGGACATTTTCCTCTCATAATTCAAGCCCATTACAACAAGTAGCTTTTCATTCCTTGTTCCTGTTGTTGGATCCGAATTAAGCCAGAACCCTGTATCTCCAACATAGTTCGACTCCCACATTCCTCCGTAAGGGAAGGACCAAACCCACACCTCATTTATCTCATCTTTATCCCTTTGCAGATCGAAATCATACTCCTCCACAAAGCGCTTATAATCAAAATGCGTCCCGGTTTTTTTGAGTGTTTCCCATTCAGGCTCCTGTAGCAGTCGCACCATCTCACTCATACCCACTGCTTCATTATTGTCGTTTCGATTTGAGAACAGTAGTGTATCATCATAAATCTTTACAATTTCAAAGTCAACTGTACCATGACTAATTTCCTCGAGAGCAGCTTCATATTCCTTCGTCAACTCAAAAGGATCATTCCATGTGAATGTAT
>CAYUNU010000327.1:0-2543 GCA_964446195.1 uncultured Porphyromonadaceae bacterium
TAAGTAAAATAAATTCAGGATGCAAATATATGAAGTTTAGGCTAATGGGATAGTAAAATTAAAAATGCTGCCCCCCCCCGGATTAGGTTCGACCCATATCTTCCCATTCATTAGCTGAACAAGAGATCTTGTCACAATAAGTCCCAGTCCGGATCCATCGTTATCAATAGGATATTTTCCATTTGGATCAACAAAAGACTTGTAAATACTTCGTAGTTTTTCGGGTTCAATTCCCACGCCAGTATCTGCAATTGAAACTTTCACGTCGTCCTGGCGGATTGTATAGTTGACTTGAATTTCTCCTTTTTCCGTATACTTAACGGCATTGCTTATAAGGTTACTTAATATTTGTTTAACCTTACTTGGGTCGGCATTAACTACTGCGTTATTATATCTTTTTTTGCAACAGACAATATTAACTTCTTTGGTAGCTGCGATAGGGATAAAATGCTGAACTATATCTTTTAATACTTCTGAAATTTTAAATTTCTCTATTTTGAGAGGGAGGCTTCCCGTTTCAAAATTTGAAATATCAAGAATATCATTGACATTCTCCAGTAGTTTATCACTCTCATATTTAATGTATTCTGCGAAGTTTATGGCTTCTTGATTTGTTGATTTATCATTAATTAGATCAAGAGCTTTTTGAGCAAAATTGTTCAGTTTATTTTGAACTGCCAGACTGAAATCAGCCAGGAAAGCTGTTTTCATTTGGGCATGCTCGTATGATAGCTTGAGCTCTTTCTGAAGTTGTTTTTCTTTGTTTTTAGCGCCAGTAATATTTCTGTAGATACCTTGGGCGGCTCTTTTCCCTTGCCAGTTGAGGTGGGTGACGCTGACGTCGAGATCATATTTCTTGCCGGATTTGGATACAGCTTTTAACTCATATTGGAAAGGCTGATTTATCCCGGCAAGAAAGTTATCTAGCCTTCTTTGTATTAAGTCTCGTGATTCGGGTTCAACGATTGTCTGTATTGAAAAATCTGGTGATTTCACTTCTTCGGCTGTGTATTCAAACATATTCAGCCATGCTGAATTCACGAGAGCATATTTACGCCCAACAATAATATAAATTGGGTTTTTTGAGCTTTCGATTAAATTCCGATATTGATTTTCGCTTTCAAGGCTTCGGAGTTCGGAATCATATCTCATTAATTCACTAGCAGCTCTGGAAGAAAAAACCTGAAAGATATAGCGGGCTAAAGTTTCCGACGGGAAGGGTGTCTTTTTAAGGACAACCATAATCCCAGAAACTTCATTTTTAGAATTAAACAGAGGAGTGCCAATATATGCATCAATACCCATATCTTTAAGCATGATGTCCTCGGGAAAAAGATCAGAAACACCACTTGTATAGCAACATATATCCTTGGTGACTACTTCGAAGCAGGGTGTTCCTTTTAGAGTATATTCAAAATTTTCAATAGAACCTGTTGGAGTATTGACTGCAATAGTTCGTATTCTATCCTCAAAACCGGGTATAAAGCGTCCAATAAATGCATAGTCGGCATCCAGACTAATAATCAGGTTTTGCATGAATGAGTTTAATACTTCTTTTGAGGATGTTCCAGATATAGAGCTTATTAGTCTGTTGATGGTGTCAGCCAGAATTTTCTCGCCTTTTTCTAATTGAATAGTATTAATAGCATTCCCTAGATTGTCGCTAAACTCACCAAGCATTGCAAAATCAAGATCTGATAGTTGGTGATCATCTTTTATGGCAATGGCAATTACTCCAAGAAGATCTTTTTGAAAATAAACTGGAGTTGTAAGTGTTTTGTCGTTTGTTCTAAAAGTAAGAAGAGGACAATCCTTGCATGCTTGATCATCTTTTTCAATGAAGAAAGGTTCTTTTTTCTCAATTGCAAGAGTTGCACAATTGATAATACCGTCTGCGAGGAGTTTTGTTTCTAATTCGGAACCATAATTACCAAAGCCTTTGTGTTCAAAGTGCGATATATTCCTGTTTTTGTTTAGAATAACTATCCAGACAGAGGAGAAATAATCAACAGACACAATAGTCTCACACAGCTCCGACAGTAATTTTTTTGTGTCTCTCGATCGCACAAAAATTCTGTTTAGTCGGCGTAGCGTATCAATTACTTGCAGCTGGTCTTTATGGTTATTCATATCCCAAAATCTATGTAAAGTTAAAAATAGGAATCATTTCCTATGCATTTTTACACAAATTTTAGTATAAAGCTAAAATAATCAGGCTAATTGATCAGATATATATTATTGGTTTTGCTAGCTATTTATTTTTTAGCTTCTTTTTTTTCATGCAATTTTTTTAGAATTTCTTCTTGAATTGCAGGAGAAACTGGAGTGTATTGATAGAAATCCATTGAGTAATTTGCTCTTCCACTGGAGAGGTTGCGCAATGTTGTTGAGTAGCCAAACATTTCAGCAAGAGGAACAAATCCATTAAGTTTTTGAGAACCCTTTCTATATCTTCTCATTGATTCTATCTTACCTCTTCTTCTGTTAAGGTTACCAACGACGTCACCAATATATTCATCAGGAGTATTGATTTCAATTTTCAT
>CAYUNU010000327.1:2553-4779 GCA_964446195.1 uncultured Porphyromonadaceae bacterium
GTTCCAGGAGGGTTGGCGTTGCTTTCATAAAACCAGTTTTGAATCCAATTGATGCGCAAGTTTGGAAAGCCATGTCAGATGAATCTACAGGGTGATGTTTACCGTCTAAAAGGACTGCTTTAACATCTACTACGGGGAATCCTGCAAGGATACCTCTTGCCATAGTTTTAACAATACCTTTACTTACAGATGGAATAAACTCAGATGGGATATTTCCACCTTTTATTTTATCCACGAATTCGTAGCCATTGCCGGTATTTGGTTCAAGTCTCATTATTATATGAGCAAACTGACCTTTTCCACCGGTTTGTTTTGAATGTTTGTAATCTACCTCAACTTCCTGGGTGAGTGTTTCACGGTATGATACAGCAGGTTCACCAACTTCAACTTCAACTTTAAATTCTTCTTTAATACGATCGACAATAATTTCAAGATGGAGTTCTCCCATTCCTGCGATTATAGTTTCCTCTGTTTCGTCATCGAAATGTGCGTTAAAAGAAGGGTCTTCATTTGAAAGTTTACTTAGAGCTTCGCCAAGTTTGCTTTGGTCCTTTCTTTTAGCAGGGCTAACCTTTAATTCGATAACCGGAGGCGGGATAGTAATATTTTCAAGTATTAATTCATTTTTTGGATCGCAAAGGGTGTCTCCGGTTTTAGCAGTTTTCATCCCGATCAAAGCTACAATATCACCTGGGCCTGCTTCATCAATTTCCTCTCTATCTTTTGCATGAATTTTAAGGATTCTACCTATTCTATCAGTTTTTCCCTTGGTGGAGTTAAGAATAGGCATCCCACTTTTCAAAGTACCTGAATATATTCTAATAAATGTTTGTTGTCCAACATATGGATCATTTATCAGTTTGAAAGCCAAGGCAGAGAAATGATCGGTTGGAGAAGGGTAGCGTGAGTGAGTTTTCTCAGGATCATCAATATCGTGGCCAATTATTGCTCCAACATCAATAGGTGATGGCAGATAATCAATAACTGCATCAAGCAATAATTGTACACCTTTATTTTTATACGCAGCGCCACAGAAAACAGGTGTAATGAGCAACTTAAGGCTGGCATCTCTGGCAGCTGCCTTTAGCAAATCAATTGGAATGTCTTCCTCGTCCAAAAACAAACCCATGATTTCATCATTATATTCAGCGAGCTGTTCTGCCAATTTGGTTCTAAGTTCCTCTACTTTTTCACGATGTTCAGCCGGGACTTCTGCAACTATTCTATCCCCATCATCATCGAATTTGTAATATTTTCTACTAATAATATCAACAATGCCTTCAAAATCTTCTTCTGATCCGATTGGGAGCTGAAACGGGAAGGCTCTGGCATCCAGGTATTCGTCCATCATTCTAAGCACATCAAAGAAATCAGCACCATTCCTGTCCATTTTATTAATAAAAGCTATTCTGGGAACTTTATAATTATCAGCTTGATTCCAAACAGTTTCACTCTGTGGTTCAACTCCACCAACGGCACAAAATAGGGCTACCATACCATCAATTACCCTTAATGATCTCTCAACCTCCACAGTAAAGTCGACATGGCCTGGAGTATCAATTATATTGATAGCAGTATCTTTCCATTTAGCTGAAATTGCTGCTGAGGCAATAGTAATTCCTCTCTCCTGTTCCTGTTTCATGAAGTCCATGGTGGCTGCACCATCATGTACCTCCCCAATTTTTCTATTAATACCGGTGTAATAAAGTATTCTTTCTGTTACTGTAGTTTTACCTGCATCAATATGTGCAGCGATCCCGATATTCCGTAAGTTGTTAATTGACATTGTTTTATATTTCTTATTTTAAAAGCGGGTGCAAAGGTAGTTTTATTTCGTTTAATTCTATGCATTCTTTTGTTTCAAGATTAAATACTAAACCATTGAAACTTACTTCATTTACAAACAAAGTCTAAAAATGTTCTCAATTAGCCAAAAGATAACTTTGTTTTTCCTGATATTGACAAGCCAGAGATTTGTCTTTTACGGTTATTTTTTGAGTGATATTGAATAATCACCATACTCAATAATTACTCTGGCTTCCTTTGGTATTGAATCATTTGTAACAGCTGGGTCTTTTTTAAATCCATTCATCATTTTAACTGGAATTGACATGCTGCTTATTTCAAAAGTTACCTCAAGTTTTGAAGGAAGAAAATCTTCAGTTTGGGCATATTCAAAATCAATAACATAGGACCCTGATGTTTTCGTAAATGTCTTCATCCTAA
>CAYUNU010000328.1:0-4772 GCA_964446195.1 uncultured Porphyromonadaceae bacterium
AGACCTGTTGCTGCCAGCAACTCGATCTTCTCCTCCTGGGAATTTATCATCAACAGGTCTTTTCCTTCTGCATTGGGATAAAGAACCTTTCGGGGGTGGGGGAAGAAGGTGATCAGAACCGATTCTCCATTATTTTCCCTGGCTCTGGAATTCAACCTCTTTATTATAGCCTGGTGTCCGACATGAACCCCATCAAAGGAGCCGGTGGTAATCACACTACGGTGAATATCAATATTATCAACTGAATAATGTACTTTCAATGTTTTTGATTTTTTTCCTGATTAAGCTTCAGTTTCATCCGACTTGGAAGTCATCTTTTTGAGAAACATCTTCTTACTGATTGTTTCAATGGAAGCTTTAAGCTCCTGTGGTGTGAAAGGTTTAGGGACAAAATCATAGGCTCCGTTCTTAGTGGCTTTTACCGCTACTTCCAGAGAGGCAAAAGAGGTGATCATCATAACCCTTACATCAGGAAATTTATTTTTTATATGCTCCAGCACTTCCAATCCTGATATACCCGGGAGTTTATTATCCAGGAGGACCAGATCGATCTTCTGGTTTTCCAATTTTTCTATAGCTTCTTCGCCAGTGACAGCTTCAAAAACTTCGAAGCCAATATCCTCATCCATAAATGGATAGCTGACAACAAAGTTTGCCAAAACACGCTTTACTCCTGAGCGTATACCGTCTTCATCATCAACAACTAAAATCTTCAAGTAATCCATTTTATTCTCCTAATTCTTTTCTTAGTGGGATAGTTAAAATAAAGCTTGTTCCTGTAGGTCCCTTGCTGGCGTCGGTATTTGATTTAACATCAACCTTGCCTTTATGCATTTTTATTATCCCATATATCGTTGCTAGTCCCAGTCCTGTTCCCTTGCCAATAGGTTTTGTTGTGAAGAAGGGGGTGAAAAGTTTTTCCATATCATCGGGGTCAATTCCACTTCCTGTATCTGCCACTACTATTTGAACATCGGTATTGTCTTGTGAAAGCTTAACTCTTACTTCACCACCTTTTGGCATTGCATCGATAGAATTTTTGTAAAGATTTGTCAATACCTGGGTCATCTGATCAGCATCCAGCACGGTTTGTAAATCATTTTCCGGCAGCTCAAGGATAATTTTAACATTAGGAGGTATGATTAATGAATTGATGCTCTCCCTGATTAGTCCATTCATTTCAGTATTTGCCAAGCGAAGATGGTTTGTACGGGCAAAGTTGAGCAAATTTCCTACAATTTTTTTACATCTGTCGGCCTGATTGGTTATCAGTTCAAGATCGTCTTTCATTTGCTCATCGGTGCAATCATCCAGAAGGATATTTGCATACATGATTACCACGCCAAGTGGGTTATTCAGCTCATGTGCTATTCCTGCTGATAGTTGTCCCATATGTGCCAGTTTCTCTGATTGGGCGAGGGCTTGCTTCATTCCTATCAGCTTCTTGTTGTTCACATTAAGCTCCTCGACCGAGGCATGAAGTTTTTCGAGTGAGTAAGGGAGGCACATATCCGGTTCTGCCAAGCCCTGTGCTATTGCTATTGCATGACTCTGGCAGGAATCATATCCACAGGCTCCACAATTCAGGTGGTCGGTCTTATCATGTTTACCCATATTTTTCAGAGCCTCCTCAACCAGAACTTCATTTGGGGAAGGCAGTCGTGCATCATTGGCTTTGAAAGACTTACTCAGGTCTGTGCTACCATATATCCGCATATCTTCAAGCCACTGGTCATGATCCGACTCTTTCATTGCTAATCTCACAAATTCGCCTACACGGGCCCGGCGAGCGAACCGATGATCATTGGCCGACATGCCGGGTCCCATAATACATCCATCGCAGCAAAGGAGTTGCAGATGTTGATCAGCAATGGATCCGTCTTTGAATTCGGAGATAGCTTCAGAGAAATTTTTGCGGCCTTCAGCTACCATGATATTTCCTTCGAAAAGGTTTTCCGAGATGTTCAGCGTTTGGAGTAAACCTCTTTTTACCGGGAAGATTCTCCCCCTGGACGCAAAGGGAGGGTCAAAAGCAGTAGATGGGCTATCCTCTGCTTTGATATTTTCTTTTTCAAAAAGCTGGCGTAACTCTGTGAATGTGATAGCTATATCGATACCGTTTGCCGGAGCTTTTTTTCCGATACAGGGGCCTATGAAGATGGTTTTCAGGTCATCACCATATTTTAGTCTTACTACCTTGGCTATTGCTTCCATGGGGGAGTCGAGTGGAACAAGATTATCTACCAGATCAGGATGGTACCTCTGGATATACTCAACTATACCCGGGCAGTCGGAGCTTATTGTTTTCGGCCCGGTGTTATTGTTAATAATTTCGGAATAGGATTTTGCCACCAGATCGGCACCAAAAGCCACCTCATTAACATAATCAAAGCCCAAAGACCGTATCATCCCAATAAGCTTTTTGTATTCCTTAATCTCATTGAATTCAGCTGGAAAGCTGGGGGCCAGCAAGGCTGCTGTTTTGCCCTGCATTCTAAGAATTTGTAATACAGCATCAGTATCCGATCTGTAGGCCTTGGCATTTTGTGAACAAACCTTGATGCAGTTTCCACATGCAATGCAGCGCTCCTCCATCACTTCAGCTTGTCCGTTTTCAATCCTGATAGCCTTCACGGGGCACTCACGCACACAGCTGTAGCACACCCGGCACCTGTTGGGGATCGTATAAACCAATGCAACGGATTCTGACATACAAATGATTTTGTGGGCAAAAATAGGCTATAATATTGTTATCAAAAATGATTTTCAACCACATTGTTTTGATCCAGATAGCTTTAATTTTTTTACCTTGCATCCTTAAAAATTTTCAAAATGGCAGATAGAAATTTTGTTGATGTCCTGGCGCAGAGTGTTAGGAACAACTGGAATAATAAGGCTTTTTCTGATTATGAAGGTGATACTTTTACTTACGAAGAAGTAGCTCAGTGGATTAGCCGTTTACACATTATTTTTGAACGTAATGGATTAAAAAAGGGAGATAAAGTTGCTTTTCTGGGTAAGAATTCGCGCTACTGGGCGATCTCTTATATGGCCACCATTCTTTATGGGGGTGTGGCAGTTCCTATTCTTCCCGAATTTCATTCAGATGATATTTTACATATTATCGAGCACAGTGACACCAAAGTGTTTTTCTGTCAGGAGGAGATGTTTAATAAGCTTGATTCTGGTAAGCTCTCGAAATTGGATGCAGTATTCAATCACAAGGATTTTGGCGTGATAAGCGCTGGTGTCTCAGGGTATAAAGAGGACAGAGATAATATCGACAAGCTTTTTGCTGAAAAATATCCGGATGGATTGACCGCGGACAATTTTACAATACCCGAGGTTGACCTGGAGGATCTGGTCACTATCAATTACACATCTGGTACATCAGGATACACTAAAGGAGTAGTTCTCAAGTACAGGAGCTTCATGGCTAATCTAAATTATGCTCAGGATAATATGCCTTTGCAAGCCGGCGAGAATATTGTATCCTTCCTCCCTCTGGCCCATACCTATGGCTGTGCCTTTGATTTTATTTTCCCCTTCTCCATTGGTTGTCATATCACCTTTCTGGGAAAGATTCCTTCTCCACAAGTTATTCTTAAAGCCTTCCAGAGTATCCAGCCCCATCTTGTGATGTTTGTGCCTCTCGTGCTGGAGAAGATTTATAAGAATAAGCTTATGCCTGTTCTAAATAAGCCAGCGATGAAGATCCTGACAAATATTCCTGGAGTTAACAAAATAATATTCAAGAAGATAAATGCTTCACTCACCGAATCTTTTGGTGGCAATTTCCGTGAGATTGTATGTGGAGGAGCAGCTTTAAACAAAAAGGTGGAGCAGTGCCTTATAAAAATCGGGGTTAAGTTTGCGATTTGATAGGGAATGACAGAATGTGGTCCACTTGTGAGCTATGATGGTTGGAAGACCAGGAAACTTACCTCTTGTGGTAAGCCTGTCGACAGTCTGGAGATGAAGATCGATTCGGCAGATCCTCAGAGAGAGGTTGGAGAAATTATGGTTAAGGGTGATAACGTGATGGTTGAGTATTACAAGAACCCGGAAGCAACGGCGGCTGCTCTCACCGAAGATGGCTGGTTGCGAACAGGTGATCTGGGTCTTTTGGATAAGGATAATTATTGCTTCATCAAAGGCAGAAGTAAGAGCATGATACTGGGTCCATCAGGACAAAATATTTATCCAGAGATTGTTGAAGGGAGGATAAATAATATGCCATATGTTATTGAATCAGTTGTTGTTGACCGTGATGGTCGTCTTGTTGCCCTGGTTTTCCCCGACAGCGAGGCTCTTAAGAATGATGGCATTGAGGGAGAAGAAATTACCAAGGCTATGGATAAAAATCGGCATCATCTGAATAACCACTTGCCAAAATTTATGCAGGTAGCCAGATTTGAGTTGGTGGATCAGGAATTTGACAAGACACCAAAGAAAAGTATAAAGAGGTTTTTGTACGAATAAGTGTGGCTAAAATAAGGCAAACATTACCCATAATATTACTATTATATCGCCCAGTATATTTCTAATTTTATTCTGATTTAATAGCTAAAAACCTATAAGCATGAAAAATACTCGTCGATCATTCGTCAAAACCATGTCAATCGGTACTGCAGGGACCTTATTTCTTGGGACTGCGGCCTGCTCTTCATCAGGATTTGCCAAGCACAACCGCGCTTTAAATAAATTTGTTTGGCCATCGGATAAGCTTAATGTTGGTGTTGTGGGGATTACCCATCGCGGCTTCAGCAATA
>CAYUNU010000329.1:0-4764 GCA_964446195.1 uncultured Porphyromonadaceae bacterium
GGAATCCTGATGAGCAAATGCTCAATGCCTTAAGAAGAGCTATTCATAAGCTGGAAACAGATTTCGGTACTTGGAAAACACCTTGGGGAGAAATCAATCGCTATCAACGAATCAATGGCGAAATAAGACAGCCATTTGACGACAGTAAGCCCAGTTTACCGGTGGATTTTGCATCATCACGATGGGGATCACTCGCCTCATTTGGTGCCAGAACATATCCTGGAACCAAGAAGATGTACGGAACAAGTGGTAACAGCTTTGTAGCAGTCGTTGAATTTGGTGAAAGAATTAAAGCCAAAAGCATACTTGCCGGAGGCATAAGCGGAGATCCAAACTCACCTCACTTCGACGACCAGGCCCTGATGTACACAAAAGGACAATTCAAAGATGTCCTCTACTATAAAGAAGACATTCAGGCCAACAAAGAATCATCATATCACCCAGGAAATAAATAATATTGTACAGACGCAATACATTGCGTCTCTTTTTAATCAAACAACATTAGTACCCTAAATATAACAATCACATGCGCCCCCTAATCAAATACATCTTAATCTTCCTTCTCATCTTGCAATCATGCAATACGGAAAAACCAGTTCAGGATTCCAACAAAATCAAACTTAGCGGAAATATAACCGGTCTCGCTGATACAAGCCTGCAATTCATTTATGACTCCTATAAACTTCTTGATTCTCGAAACACAGTGGATTTTGAGCTCGACAGCTCAGGTTATTTCAGCTTGGAGCTAGATTCTAATTGCCCTCTAAAAGGTTTTATTTCTTTCGGTAAAACACCCAAGACTTATAAATTCGTAGTTACCCTGGTAAATGGCCAAGACTCCAGCATGCAAGTAGAATCGGTGGATTTCAGAATGATATACTTTTACCTTAGCCCGGGAGATAATCTTCAAATGTCGGTTAACGCAGATGATATCAAGAATAGTCTTTCTTTCAAAGGAACTGGTGCAGGAAATAACCTCTTTGTCAATCACGAAGAGTGGGAATTCAATAAATACAAGAATAAATACCTGAACAATTACTATTACTTAACCTACTTTGAGGCAGACGATTTCAAAATCAGGAAAGAAGAGATCAGGAAAGAAAAAAAGACTTATTTACTTCGATTTCAAAAAGATTATACACTCAGTGAGCATCTAGTTAAACTCTATGATAATCAATATGATCAGGATAAAATTTCAAGCCTGATTTACTATCCTGCTGGTCATGCCGGCTTTAATGATGGAGTAAAACCTGTATTACCCGATAACTACTTCGATTTTATCGATAAAGCCGAAATCCCTGAGGATATTGATGACATGGGGATCGGAGCATATTTTTACCTGAATTCATTGCTAAAGAAACAGTATGAACTAAGTGCAGGTAATAATTCCGAGCTATCCTTTTACGATTTTGTTGACGAAACCCTTAACGAGAGACTTGCATATGTCTTTAAGGCCTATGCCCTCAACCGTGATTTTAACAAAGAGCTATTTGACCTCTTTGATGAATCTTGTCCTTATCCTGATATAGCCAAGCTCGTTGTAAAGAAATACGGTCATCTCGAAGGAATGCTAGCAGGAAATCCATTTCCCGATTTTAAACTCGAAACCACTGATGGTGAAATAATTACTCCTGATGATCTAAAAGGGAATTACGTGTATATCGATTTCTGGGCAACATGGTGCAAGCCATGTGTTAAGGAAATCCCTCATCTCGAAAAGATACAAGAAGAATTTAAAGACAAGCCAATAACATTCGTCAGCATCTCCATCGATAGAGAAAAAGACAAAGTCAAATGGCAGGAGTTTGTGAAGGAAAAAGACATGAAGGGCTTACAACTTTGGGCTAATGAAGAACATCACGACATATTCTCAAAAAGCCTCAATATCAAATCTATTCCAAGGTTCGTGCTTTTGGATAAGGAAGGGAAAATTATTGAAGCGAAGGCTCTACGACCGTCGGACCAAAAGTTGAAGGAAGTATTAAAGATCATTCTTGAATAATAATCGCACTCTTCCTCATTACACCTAGCTTTCCACGCTTCTCAACATTTTCAAAATTTTCCGCCATAGATTATTCCACCATCAATTCATATTCTTATTTGAATCCCTATGATTGATTACATTTTATTATTGTAAAAAAGAAATAAAGTTAAACCAGCAGGTATCAGTATTGTTAATTTGTAAAAGGGATACGAAAAATAATAACTGCCTATAAAATATAGAATAGTTAAGACATATAATAACCAGACAATTGCATTAAATACCCTTCTTAAACGATTCTTTGATGATGTTTTGTTTTCCTGCATGATTACTTAATTGACGATGCGGAAATATGTACATCAAGAAGTTAAGCCCCTGTTTCTGCTGATAATTCTATGTATTCCAGGTAAATTTCCATTATTTTAGTATTCCTAATAGGATTCCCAATTACTAAAACCTTGTTGTTTTTATCCAATAAAAAGCAATGATATTCTGTTTTTTCTGGAAACTTGTTTAATTTGTTTATTTCATCGTTTCTATCTATGAATACAGGATGCTTAAAATGGCAACTCTCTAATATTTGAATCAGATCTGAGTAATCTCTAGGGTGAATGAAATAAATCATTGACAGAAGATCACCAACTTTACTATTCAATTTATCAATAAGGTCTTCCCATTCGCTCAACTGTAACTTACAACTTGTACATCCAACTGAGTCAACATACAGCAGGATTTTTAAATTGGATTTCATCAAGTTTTCACACGGTAATTTTTGGTTGTTATTACCTGCAACATAACAACGATAGACTTCTGGAAATGTAATTTCTTTACCGCTCCACTCCTTGACGATAGTTTTAGCTTCATTCTTCCTTTTTATTTTCTCGCATCTTGATAATAGAAATACCATTGAGAGAATCGAGAAAGCTATGATAAGGTTTCGATTGAAGCTAATCATATTTACCATTTATCTATCCTTTCAAAAATCAAATCTAAATAACGATGGTTCACCAATGCTATCAATGGAATATCCATAAATTGACCTAATGGCTTCATCAATTGTGAATAATTCTGGTTTAATATCAAGAACCAATTCTTTTTCAAATACACCATTAAAGTCATATACCTCAAGAATTGATCTATTTTTTTCTATGCTATTATATAAAGCATAAAAGTATTTTTCACCCGCAACAATTTTGTGATAATATGACCGGTTATCGAAATCCCCAATAATAGGGTCTTTTCTTGGATAATCGCCAACTATTTGTTTAAACAATTTAAAATTCCTAATTCGATAAATATCAATCTGTTTTTTATAAACGTAACCGTAAACTAAAAATGAGTCATTAGCCGCTATTGTTCCCCGATTTTTAAAAAAAAAGGTCTCATTGTGGTCGTCCTTTTTCATCTCGATGTCATCTAATTGCAGACCATTCCATAAATTAGATTTTACAACTTTTAGTTCATCAGGTAGATAATAAATAAATAGTGAATCATTGACAATGTGCATATTATTATATGCCTTATACTCAGGTAAGGTTATTATTGTATCTTTAATCAAATTACCGTCTTTAGTAACGTTAAACTTCCTAATTGACTTACGAGTATATCCCCAAACGTAAAGTGATTCATTGTTTGATTCGCAGAACATAGGAAATGCATCAATCTCGTCTGGACCTTTACCTTTTCTTCCTGTGGAGCCAAGGAATTTCAAATCTGGTATGGAATATACAAATAGCATTTTATCTGTCCCATAGCTTGCGAAAACTAATTTATCTTCAACGCGCGTTAAAAAGCTTGGTCTAAAAACTTCTTCCAATTGTTGCTTATGCGAGTTTAACTCCTTCGTCTCATTTGGCGAATAAATACTAAGGTTGCTGCAACTACTAACCAATAACAACGAACCAATAATACAAAATGAAGTTACAAAGTTGAAATTTAAAATATGTTTCATACTCTAGTTTTTTTAAGTTGTACACTTAGAAAATTATGCCGTTTTGATGGTTAGAATATTTCTTGCTTCCAGGTTCTTCTGCAAATAATTCAGTTGGAATGATAAGAAAAGTTGAAAATAGGATGACCATTGAAAAAGTCAAAATTCCGATAATACTTTTACTTTTTTTCATAAAGCATTAATTTATAGTTAATAATAATTGGGTTACTGTTTTCTGAAATCAAAGGATAATTCGATTCCATGTAATCTGCAATCTGGTAGTGGTCATAATGAAAATAAAACCCAGTTGAATCGATGAACATAAAATACGGGGGGTGTTCCTTTCCCAAAATATCATCTTTAGTTAGGCCATCAACTTTAATTAATTCTCCGGTTTGTAGATCTTTTATGCAAAAAAAGCCCATGTTCCTTTGGTTTAGGACACTGGAAAATGTGAAAAACACTTTATTCTCCCAAATAGATAAATTATCAACCCCTCTGCTTGTTCTTTTTATTGCGGCTAAAGTCATTAATTCATCTAAATTCTCACACTTTGATATGTGTTCTTTTGTTAATCTGGAAGCACCAAAATCTATTATATATTCCGGTTGAAGATTTGTCTTGGAAACGCCAAAAATTGTATCACAATATTTAGATGTGTAAAAAGCTCGTCCTCCTTTAGTTTCGAAAGGTTTACGAACAGGGAGAAAATGGAACCAACTTTTATTGTGGAATCTATTAACCTCTTTAAAATTGTTGTCAGCTATCACTATTTCTTGACGATTGACATCATAACAAACGAAATATTCGTTATCCAATGGGGCTAATTGAATTCACAAAAAATTCATGTAAT
>CAYUNU010000330.1:0-4750 GCA_964446195.1 uncultured Porphyromonadaceae bacterium
TGCTGCAGGCATGCTGTTTGGAGCTGCTCCATATCGGGGATTGCTTAATCCTCCCGTGGATATTTGTTGAGTCAAGCCATTAATAGCTCTTACATTCTGATCTAATTGTACCCAAAGGTATTCCAGCTGGTCGGGAGAGTTATTGGTATAGGTTATGGTCTCAAGCCCATGTATTTGTTGCTTATCATCATCAAGAATAATATCCATTTTATAATCTGCCTGCTGCTGCCAGTACTCATGGCCGGGAGACCCTGAAGCTGTCCGATATACATTGGGTGTTGCGAATTCTTGTTTTAGCTGCTTAAATTTATGGTCTTGCGCATTTACTGAAAGGCCCAGTAAAAATATTGCACTAAGACTCAAGAGTATAGTTTTTTTCATTTTTCAATATTTACCTTTGTGACGGTACAAATATACATCCAATTCGCTCTATGGGCATTCAAAAAAAATATCGATTATATCACATTTTGATTGCATTGTCACTTTTGATATTTACCGGATTTACCCATAAATTCTATGTTTCAATAAGTCAGGTTGAGCTTAATCATGAGGCTAAGTCGCTGGAAATCAGTATGCGATTGTTTGCTCATGATCTTGAAGATGCCATATTGTTGAGCACGAAAGAGAAACTTTTGTTGGGATCAAAAAAGGAAAACCCGAAGGCAAAAGAGATAATCTTAACCTATCTAAAAAGCAATTTTAAGATCATTCAATCAGAGAGGTCTATCGAGTATAAACTGCTTGGTTTTGAACTTGAGAATGATATCATATGGTTGTACGTAGAAGCTCCTTATAAGCAGCTAGTCAGGGATCTAGAGATTTCTAATAGTCTTATTACTGATCTTTATGAAGATCAGAAGAATATTATAAATTTTAAGGTAAAGGATAAAACTCAATCTCAGATTTGTACCAAAGACAAGCCCAGGTATGCTTTCAAGACAGGCTCTTAGCGTTAAAAAAAGTTAAAATCCTTTTCTCCCTGTTTTGAACAGAAATTTTACCCCAATTTTAAAGCATGACTGTTTTACTGAAACATATTGTTGAATTAATCGATAGATAAAATGAAAAAGTTAAGTCTTTTACCGTTTGTTGCATTGCTTGTGCTATTAAGCAGCTGTGCTGTTTCTGAAAACCCCGAAGGGGACCGATTATTGAATTTACGTTATGAGGAGGACTACACCCCAACATACTACGAAGTAATCGAAATGTACAAGTTGTTGGCAGATACATATGCTATTGCAGAGCTTAAGGAATATGGGCTGACTGATTCCGGCAAACCCTTGCATCTGTTTATTATTGATAAGGATAAAGATTTTAATCCTGATAAAACCAAAGCAAAAAATAAACAGATAGTTTTAATAAATAATGGTATTCATCCGGGCGAACCATGCGGTATAGATGCCAGTCTTCAGTTTGCAGATGATATGCTGCGAAACATGGATGATATGCAAGATCTGCTGGATAATACTGTAGTTTGTTTTATCCCTGTCTATAATATTGGGGGATGCTTGTATCGCTCACATTTCCACCGTACAAATCAGCCCGGTCCATACGAAGCAGGATACAGGGGTAATTATAAAAATCTTGATTTGAACCGCGATTTTGTGAAAATGGATACTGAGAATGCAAAATCTTTTGCTACTATCAATCGAACCTGGCGACCTGATTTATTTCTGGATACTCATACTACCAATGGCTCGGATCATCAGTATTGCATCACTCTGATACCAGCCCAGCACAATTCAATGCAGACTGATCTTGGTGATTTCTTTAGTCAGGAACTGGTACCTGCGCTATATGAAAAAATGCGTCAGACGCCGTATGAACTTATTCCCTATCCAACCTATAGCAACAGGAATCCTGAGAGCGGTATAAGTAATTATGTTCAGACTCCTAGATATTCAACTGGTTATACACAGCTGTTTAATGCGATGTCCTTCATGACAGAAAACCACTGTTATAAGCCTTATCCTGATAGAGTAAAATCAGCATATCATTTTATTACATCTCTTGTTGAATATACTTCTGAGAATGGTGATATGATAAGGGAGAAAAGAGCTCTTGCCGATGAAAAAATTAAAACTCAAGAAATATTCCCATTAAACTATGAGCTTGATACAAGTAAATATACGGAGATAGAGTTCAAGTGGTATGGTAGAGGAGAAGTGCCTAGCTTATTAACAGATGAGACAGTGAATCATTACGACCACTCTAAGGCTAATACATCAATAATTCCTTTTTACGATGATTTTACGCCTATCGAAACTGTTAAGAAACCAGCGTATTACATTCTTCCACAAGCCTGGAGTGAGGTGGTTGAGAGGATGAAGATCAACAAGATTGAAATGCAGCGTCTGGCCGTGGACACGAGTATCACTGTCACCGCTTATTATATAGATGATCTGGTATGGAGCCGCCGACCAAGTAACGGTCATTTCTTTCATGATAACTTTAAAGTCAGGCCTGAAACACAAACCATCAATTATTACGCCGGAGATTATATTGTCCCCGTCAATCAGCTTGGCAATATGTTTATTGTTAATCAGTTAGAGCCTACAGGCGCAGATTCTTATTTCAGATGGAACTTCTTTGATAACTGCCTGGAGGATCGTGAATGGTTCTCTCCTCATCCTGTCTTGGAGCAGAAAATGGTTGATTATATGAAAAAGCATCCTGATGTAAGAAAATTGCTTGACGATGCTATTGCCGAAAACCCGGAAATGGCGGGGAATCGCATGGCTCAGATGTATTTTATTTACCAGAATGTATGGAAAAATAAATGGGTGAACCGATATCCTGTTACCAGGGTCGAAAAAGAGATAGATCTGCCGGTGCAATAAGCACATACAAACGCAACATGAATTTCCATGGGAGACGGATGTGATCCGTCTCTACATTCCTGGTTTTAGGATGAAGGAATACTGATATGTTTTATCACCCATCATCCTGTATTCTTTCTGTGGCTGGGCTCCCCAACTGTCGTCACCACCGACTCCACGTTGGCCTAAATCGATGTTTAACTGAACCAGTGTCTGTTCTTTGATGTCGTTAATATGCTTGCTTTTGTTACCCGGATAATCCAGTCCGTCTGTTGTATCAAACTGCTCATTCTCCATGTGCATTGCGCTGAAACAAAATGGCTTGTCCTTACTGAGGGCTTCTATACTGATACCTCTACCTTTGCCATCATGCATTTTCAAATATCTGGTATCAGTATGGTATCCGTTTTCCTGAGGTCTTACATAGGGAACATATTCCTTTGAAGCACTGGAGCCATAAAAATTCACAAAAGCTGATGCATTGCGGTCGACATAGTTCTCCCATGGGCCCCTGCCGAAATAGCTTAGCATATTATACTTTTCAGGGATCTGCATCCTCATGCCAATCCTCGGAATATCTCCTTTATATTCTGTTGGTTCTAATTCGTTGTCAATCCTGATCTCCCCCTTGCCATTGATAGTGTATATAGAATTGAAATGTGTTTTTACTCCAGGTAAATAGTACCTGAAGGAGATCATTATCAGGTTACTCGAATTCTTCACAACATCCGATCCAACAACTTCCATTTCCAAAGAAGCTCTTTTCCACTCAATACTCCTTTCAGTCATCCTGTTACCAAAATCATTGTCGGTTGGTGCACGCCAGAAATTTGGACGTGGACCATTGCCATCCAGAATCAGTTCTTCATCATTCTTTTTCCAGGAGACAAGCTGTCCCTTCTTTTTGTCAAACACAAGTCTGATATCAGCATTCGAGAGTACGACACTAGTTTTATCTTCTTTAAGTGATACATCAGGGCCATTATCAATCGTCTTCTCTGCTTCAATAAATTTCTGAGGAAGCATAATCTGTTCTGTTGCAATCACATGTTGTGCTGGTAATAATCCCCAAGGCTCCTTAAGAACGGCCACAATAATAACTGAGTATTCCCAACCGGGATAATATCCTCTTGCAACAGATAAGGGGATTCGAATTAATTTGCCTGTATGTGGTTCAATATCAAGGTCATCAAAAAATATTATTTCCTCAGGTGCATTTTGGGAATATATTTCAGCATAAAATCTGAAATCCTTCAGATTGGTAAAGTCGTATAGATTCTCCACCAATACTCTAAGCTCATCATGTTGGTTGATACCCTGACTTTTAAAATTGATGAATTCGTGGGCTTTTTTTACTTCATAAAGAGCTGGCTGTGGAGTCCGATCGGGAAACACAATCCCATTATTCAGGAAGGTATTATCATCCGGCATATTCTCTCCATAGTCGCCACCGTAGGCATAAAAACGCTCTCCATTTTCGTCAGTTTTCCAAATCGATTGATCCACCCAGTCCCATATGAATCCACCTTGCAGGTTTTCATACTGCTCAATAATATCCCAGTAATCCTGGAAGTTACCTGTGCTGTTACCCATAGCATGAGCATATTCACTAGGAATATATGGTCTGTCGGTTAGGGATTTACCAATCATCTCAAATCGGGCAGGAGAAGGATATTGTGGTACAATGATATCAGTGTTCCAATCCATATCGTATAAACTACCGTCATAATCTTTATATGGACGCTCATATTGAACCGGTCTTTTCTGAGCATCATGTTCCTTCATCGCCTTATATCCGGCGTAGAAATTCACTCCATTTCCACCTTCATTACCCATCGACCAGATAATAACCGATGGATGATTTTTATCTCTCTCAACTAATCGAACCATCCTGTCAACGTGCTGCTTCTCCCACTCCGGATTCTTGGCCA
>CAYUNU010000331.1:0-4732 GCA_964446195.1 uncultured Porphyromonadaceae bacterium
GGAGTCGGAAGGAAGACCGCACTGGTACAGGAACACTCAGTATTTTTGGGCATCAGATGAGATTTAACCTAGATGATGGTTTTCCTATTGTAACGACAAAGAAGCTTCATTTTAAGTCCATTGCGATTGAACTATTATGGTTCCTCAGAGGAGATACCAATGTTCAGTTTCTTCACGATAATAAAGTAAAGATTTGGGATGAGTGGGCAGATAAGGATGGAGATCTTGGTCACATTTACGGATATCAGTGGAGATCCTGGCCCGGCTCTGATGGGGTATGTGTTGACCAGATAAGGTCTGTTATCAAGGGGATACAGGAGAATCCTAATTCCAGAAGGCATGTTGTTAGTTCCTGGAATGTTGCAGATTTGCCCAACATGAATCTTCCGCCCTGCCATATCCTTTTCCAGTTTTATGTTGATGGGAACCGCTTATCGTGCCAATTGTATCAGCGAAGTGCTGATGTATTTCTGGGAGTGCCATTTAATATTGCCAGTTATAGTTTGTTGCTTATGATGGTTGCGAGGGAAACGGGGCTTGTAGCACATGAGTTTGTTCACACAATAGGTGATGCTCATTTATATCTGAATCATGTTAAACAGGCTGAATTACAGATAAGTAGGGAGCCTATTGTTCTTCCAAAAATGATATTGAATCCTGATGTTAAGTCAGTTTTGGATTTCGAGTATGAAGACTTTGAGTTAGTGGGATATGAATCTCACCCTCATATAAAAGGTAATATATCAGTTTAATATTTATTGATCACATGATGACTATTTCTCTTATAGTTGCAGTTGCCAGTAATGGTGCGATTGGGAAGGACAATGATCTGCTTTGGTATATTCCAGATGATTTCAAATGGTTCAAGAAACATACAAAGGGTAGTACTGTTGTTATGGGAAGAAAAACTTGGGAGTCATTGCCTGTCAGGCCTTTACCCGGGCGAATTAATATTGTTATAAGTGATGATCCAAACGATAAATTTGAAGGCGCAGTAATGGTGGGTTCTATTAAGGAAGCTATTGAAAAGATGAGTGAGGGCAGGGAGAACTTCATAATAGGGGGAGGCTCAATTTACGGACAGTTCTTGCCTTTAGCCCACAAATTTTATTTAACACGAGTTCATCGTGATTTTGAGGCTGATGTTTTTTTTCCTGATTTTAATATTTCAGACTGGAAGGAGATTTATCGGGAGGAGCATCCTGAAAAGGAACCGGATAAGCTTGGTTTCACTTTCCTGATTTTTGAGAAGGCATAAAAAATATTGATGGTGCATAAATTTAGCTGACTTTCAGTCTTCTTCCTGATATTTTTTCCAATTGAGCTTCGGCGAATTTTTTTGTTATCTCAATGCTTGTTTTGTTCTGTGATGGAATTTCGAACATCACATCTATCATAATTGCTTCACATATTGATCTCAATCCTCTTGCTCCCAGTTTGAACTCAATTGCTTTGTCAACAATAAACTCAAAAACTTCAAGGTCGAATCTTAATTCTATTCCATCAATCTCAAACAGCTTCATATATTGTTTGATAATTGAATTTTTTGGTTCTGTAAGAATTTGCCTCAGTGTGTCCCTGTCCAAGGGGTCAAGGTGTGTTAGAATTGGGAGTCGCCCAATTATTTCCGGAATCAGTCCGAATGATTTAAGGTCTTGTGGTGCAATATATTGAAGAATATTTTCTCTATCGATATTTTCTACCGCTTTTTGGGCTCCATAACCGATAACCGATGTATTTAGTCTTTGGGCGATTTTCTTATCAATACCGTCGAATGCTCCCCCGCACATAAATAGGATATTTTTTGTATTGACTGGGATCATCTTTTGTTCGGGGTGTTTTCTACCCCCTTGAGGAGGGACATTTACTATAGAGCCTTCGAGTAATTTAAGCATACCTTGCTGCACACCTTCACCTGAAACATCTCTTGTTATGGAAGGGTTATCCCCTTTACGTGCAATTTTATCAATTTCGTCTATAAATACAATTCCGCGTTCTGCTGCTGCGACGTCATAATCAGCAGCTTGCAGCAGTCTTGTAAGTAAGCTCTCTATGTCCTCGCCAACATAACCTGCTTCAGTTAAAACAGTTGCATCAACGATTGTAAATGGAACATGAAGCATTTTGGCGATTGTCTTCGCAAGAAGGGTTTTTCCAGTACCTGTTTCTCCAACCAGGATAATGTTTGATTTCTCGATTTCAACCTCATCTTTGGAATCATCCTGTCCTAGTCTTTTGTAATGGTTATATACTGCTACGGACAAGACCTTTTTTGCAACTTCCTGGCCGATAACGTATTGATCCAGGAATTCCTTTATTTCAATAGGTTTCTTAATCTTAACTTCGTTCAGGTCAAAGCTTTCATTTGTTTTAAGCTCTTCCAGGACAATATTATGGGCTTGTTCGATGCATAAATCGCAAATGTGCCCAGAAACCCCTGCTATCAGAAGATTAACTTCATCCTTCGGACGTCCACAAAAGGAACATTTGTCCATCGTCGCCATAATAATTATTTTTTAGTTGTTTTTTTATTTTCTCTAACCAGTATTTCGTCGATCATGCCATAATTTTTTGCTTCTTCTGAGGTCATCCAATAATTCCGGTCGGAGTCCTTCTCAATTTTCTTGAAGGTATTTCCAGTGTGGGAGGCAAGTATTTGATATAATTCATTTTTCAACTTTTGGATTTCCTTAACTTGGATCTCCATATCAACAGCCTGTCCCTGAGCTCCGCCCATAGGCTGATGAATCATTATCCTTGAGTGTTTTAATGCCATGCGTTTTCCTTTTGTGCCTCCGGCGAGTAGCACTGCTCCCATAGAGGCAGCCATACCTGTACAGATCGTCGCAATATCAGGATTGATATATTGCATTGTGTCATAAATGCCTAATCCGGCATGAACGGATCCGCCTGGAGTGTTGAAATAGAGAATAATATCCTTACTTGGGTCTGAAGATTCCAGGAATAGAAGTTGTCCTTGAATTATATTTGCCACATAATCGTCTATTGGTGCTCCCAGGAAGATTATTCTATCCATCATTAATCTTGAAAAGACGTCCATACTGGCAACATTCAGTTGACGCTCTTCGATGATAGTAGGAGAGATATAACTGTTATATATACTTTGATATTTTTCGAGGCTCAGGCTACTTATTCCGAGGTGGCCTGTTGCATATTTTTTAAATTCGTCTTGTGTATTCATAATTTCAGAAGATAAAAATTCATTAATTAAATAACTTTTTAAAATCGTCGAGGCTAATTTTTTTCTCTTCAACCTTAACAGACTCTTTAACAAAGCTAATAACTTTATTTTCTTGGATCTGTTCAATCAATCTTCTTTCTTCATCTTTGTTGGCCAAAATTGATTCTGCAAGTCCAACCAGCTGCTCATCTGGAACATCGTGCATCCCATACTGGGCGAACCTGTTACGGGCATCCTGAACTGCGTATGATTTTATCTCATCAGCTTCAACTTTTATTTCCTGTTCCTCAACAAATTTTCCTTTTATGAGTTGCCAGCGAAGATCGTCCTGGAATGATGGGTAATCTTCTTCTATTTTTTCCCGGGTAAGGTTTTTGTCTTCAGTAGTAGCGAGCATCCATCTTTTCAGAAAATCATCAGGGAGGTCAAATTTGCCTTTTTGCAGCAATTTTTCACGGGCATCGATATGGAATTTGTAGGAGCCTTCATTGACGAATTGCATTTCAAGATCCTTTTTAATTCTTTCCTTGAATTCTTCAAGAGATTTTATTGAGCCTTCGCCGTATGTTTGATCGAAAAGTTTTTGGTTAACTTCCGCTTCGGTGAACCTAGTAATTTCACCTACTGAGTATTTAAACTGGCCTTTTATTTGTTCAAGATCATCTTTTTTCATTTTGAACATTGCAGCTCTATCTGCATCATTAGGGAAGGCACTATTAGGGTCAAATATTATATCCTGATTCACGCTTGCTCCGATGAATTGTTTCTTTACTTCATCATTGCTTATTGTGCTAATTGATATCATGGCATCTTCAACTCTAAGACCATCCAGAATTGGTTCACCTTTTTCATCGAGTTGAATGAAGTCGCCCTTCATCATATCCTTTTCTTCAGCTTTTTCTATTGGCTTATATGCTCCAAATCGTTGGCTGAAATTTTCAATTTGTTCGTTAATGATTTTGTCATCAGCTTCAATAACATATTGTATGACCTTATCCTTTTTTGAAAGGCTAAGTTCAATTTCCGGAGCTATAGCTATATCGAAGGCAAAATCGAAGCTTTCCTGCTTTTCCCAATCTATTGATGGGCTGTTTTCGTTGGGCAGGGGTTCACCAAGAATGCGAAGTTTATTTGCCGAGATATGCTCATTTAGCTTATCGCCCAGCAGTTGGTTTACTTGTTCAACTAGTGCAGAAGTTCCGTAAAGTTTTTTGATGATCCCCAGCGGAGCTTTTCCCGGGCGGAAACCATCCAGAGTTGCTTTCTTCCTATAGTCTTTCAATACGTCCTCAACCTTCTTCTTATAATCATCGGGTTCAATCTGAATTTTTATTATTGCATTCAGCTCATCCAGGTTCTCTTGATTGACATTCATTTCTTTAATTTCTTATGATACAACCTAATTAAAAAATAGCCGCCCTGCCTCCGGCTGTCCGGCAGCAAAGGCGGCTTGCTCTTTTTTTTGTGCGGATGGGGGGACTCGAACCCCCACGCCTCTCGGCACTAGATCCTAAGTCTAGCTCGGCTACC
>CAYUNU010000332.1:0-4727 GCA_964446195.1 uncultured Porphyromonadaceae bacterium
AGAATACTTCTCCTTCTTCTGGTGCTGTCTTTATTTCAAGCGGATCAATCTCTATATCCGTAATATTCAAATCAGTAGATTTAAATATCAAAGATGACTCAATAGCTTCTTTATTTTCAATAGCCCATGATGAAATCCTTGTTTCTATGTAGCTTAATATTTTACCCTCGTCAGCACCATTTTTCCCCATTTCAACTGCTACGGTTTTTGCTTGTTTTTCCCACTTATTCATTTCAGAATAATCGGATGAAAGAATGGCCTTAGCATAGCTTTCAATAGTAGATTTTGATTTGTCGAGCTCTGATATTGAACTGACTTGCTCTATTTGGCTTTGATTGATTTTTGAATCTGCTTCATCAGTACATGCACTAATCCAAAGTAATCCTCCTATAACTGGAATTAGTAAGAGGTATTTAAACAATCCAAAAGAGTTTTGTTTGTTTTTCGTAAGCATAAGAATTCTCCTTTTTAGGAATGATGTTTGATTAAACTGTTGTATGAATTGAAATTGGGGAACCTCAAATTGGCTGCGAATAAGTTCCTGTGAGTATTTTCTTGGCTCATCACCAACTACACGAGAGTCAACAATATACTCATGGTTAATTTGGATTTGTTTCTTTAATGTGAAAACGGCAGGGTTATAGAAGAAAAATATCTTGACAAATTCTATAAATAATACATCCCAACTATGCTTCTGCCTGACATGAACTTTTTCATGTTCAAGAATCATTTTTGTATTCTTATCCATCTTATCAAAAGGAAGTGGGTGATAAACCACTCCCAGGAAGCTAAAAGGACTCCAATCATTTGGTATTAATGTAACATACAGATTTTGAACCCATTTCATAGGATAGGACTTTGTCCAGAATTGAATCTTTTTAATTCTCCAAATAATTAAAGTAGCCATCATTACTATTCCTGCCAAATAAGCAAGCGTAAGGATTTTTATCCATGGGAATATATATGGAGCTGTTCCAAAAATCTGTATCTCATCAATATTATAATGAGCCATTCTTAATTTGGCTGATACTATTATTTCGGGAATAGTTAATATTGAATATGAACTGGCTGGAAGCCATGAAAAATGAAATAATGGTAGAATTAGGCTTAAAGATGTTCCTATTAGCAGAATGAATCTGTTTGTCTTAAACCTTGTTTCACTGGAAAGAAAAAGGTGGTAGAACAGGGCCATTACAATCAGGAAAAAATTAGCCAATAATAGATATCTGATCAGTCCAGCCATCTTTCTATTTTTTTGTTTTGTCTAATATTTTCAAGATATCTTCCATTTCAGCTATGTCGATTTTTTCCTTTTTTGAAAAGAATGAAACCATTTTTTTCAATGATCCATCAAAATAATTATCGACCATCTTTTTCATGGTGAAATGGCTGTACTCTTCCTTGCTTACTTTTGGGTGATATTGATGTGTGGGACCATAGGCAGTATGTCCTACAAACCCCTTAGTCTCGAGTATTCTGGTAATTGTGGAAACAGTACTGTATGCTGGCTTTGGATCTCCCAGTTTTTCGATTATTTCTTTAACAAATGCTTTCTTTTTCTCCCAAAGGACTTGCATTATTTGTTCTTCTGCTTTTGTCAATTCTCTCATTGTAGTCAAATTTTTCACAATAAATATAAAACTAATCCTTTAAACCATCAACTAAAAACTTAGATAGAGTTGTTTTTTTTAGCAATAGTGTATAATTGGGCAATAAGTGTAAAAATTGCTTTTAAAGATTTAGACTTGAAAATTTTCTAGTTTGTTTTTTTAAAGATTTCCCAAAGAACTATTCCTGTACTAACTGAAATATTAAAAGAGTGTTTCGTTCCATATTGGGGTATTTCTATACTTGCGTCGCAGACATTTATTGCTTCTTGTTGTACTCCTTTAATTTCATGCCCGAAGATAAGAGCCAGGGGTTTATTTGGGGGTGGGGAAAATTGTTCAAGAGAAATACTGTTTTCAACTTGTTCTACAGCTGCGATGAAGAATCCCTCAGTTCGAAGAATTTTTATAGCATCAAGTGTATTTTCGTAATATTCCCAGCTAACTGATTCTTCAGCTCCAAGGGCAGTTTTATAAATATCTCGATGTGGAGGGGGTGTGCTGATTCCGCAAAGGATTATTTTTTCAATACGAAATCCATCGGCGGTTCTGAAGACGCTGCCAATATTATTGAGGCTTCTCACGTTATCCAGGACAACAATAATTGGTGTTTTTTCAGAAGTCTGATACTGTTCTTTACTCAGTCTGTTTAATTCTTCGTTCTTAAGTTTGCGCATCTGTTATAATTTGTTTCAAAGTTATAAAACACTTGTTAAATGAAGTTATTCAGGACAACGTTGTGGAAGTCGAAAAAAATTAGGAAATTCGCCTGATTCTAAAAAGTCAACATCAGAAAAATATATATTATGAATCTCCATGAATATCAGGCAAAAAGCATACTAAAAGAATACGGTGTACCCATTATTGAGGGGCAGATGGCTGAAACTGTCGACGAGGCGGTTAGGATAGCTGAAGAAATCAACAATACTATTGGTACAGATAAGTGGGCTGTTAAGGCTCAAATCCATGCTGGTGGACGTGGAAAAGGAGGTGGAGTAAAAATAGCTTCAAATCTAGAGGAAGTAAGGTCTTTTGCAAATGATATTTTAGGAATGACTTTGGTTACACACCAGACTGGGCCCGAAGGTAAGCTTGTTAGAAAGCTTTTAATTGAAAGGGGCATGTATTATCCCGGTGCTGATGGCAAGGTTGATGTTAAAGAATTTTACATGAGTGTACTGTTAAACAGAAAAACTGGCAGGAACATTATTATGTATTCTACAGAGGGTGGGATGGATATTGAAACTGTTGCGAAGGAGACACCGCATTTAATTTTCACAGAGGAGATTGATCCTGGTTTAGGAATTCAGGCTTTCCAAGCCAGAAAAATTGCTACAAACCTTAAAGTTGAAGGGTTGGCATTTAAAAACATGGTGAAATTTGTTATGGCTCTTTATAAGGCATACTCCTCTATTGATGCGTCTATGGTAGAGATCAATCCGGTTGCCAAAACATCTGATGATCTTATCATGGCTGCGGATGCCAAGGTTAATCTGGACGATAACGGTTTGTTCAGGCATCCGGTTTACGCAGAAATGCGAGATGTTCATGAGGAGGATCCTTCAGAGGTTGAGGCTTCGAAATACAATCTAAATTTTGTTAAGCTTGATGGAAATGTTGGCTGTATGGTAAATGGGGCTGGACTGGCTATGGCAACAATGGATATGATTAAGCTTTCTGGTGGCGATCCGGCAAATTTTCTTGATGTTGGAGGTACGGCCAGTGCTGAAACAGTAGAAGCTGGATTCCGAATTATTTTGAAGGATAAAAATGTTCAGGCTATACTAATAAATATTTTTGGTGGTATAGTTAGATGTGACAGGGTTGCCCAAGGCGTAGTTGATGCATACAGGTCGATAGGTTCTGTGCCAGTTCCTGTTATTGTGCGTTTGCAGGGAACTAATGCAGAAGAAGGCAAGGCGCTTATTGATGAATCTGGTCTTAAGGTTTTTTCGGCTATTACCCTTGAGGAAGCTGCTGGTCTTGTTAAAGAGGTTCTTGCCTGACAAGAATTTACGGTATAATTATTGCGAGGTACAGGCATGCGAAAATTGTTAATTCTGTTTGGAATGATGGTCTTCGGCTTTTCTCTAGTGGCTCAAACCCATCAAGCAAAAGTGAGGTACGATTCGATCATGGATGCCACGATTCTTTCTGGCGATTCAATTCCTCACCTTGAGTTGGATGAGATTGCTATTATGCCACCCCCACAATTTAATAGCAGAAGGGAAGCCCGAAAGTATTGGCGCCTGGTTCATAATCTTAAAAGAGTTCTTCCTTACGCCAGGGTTGTAAATTCCACCATTGCTGAGATGGAGGTTAAATTGGCTACGGTTGGTACTGATAAGGAAAGGAGAAAATTTATAAAGTCGGTTGAGGATTCATTATGGACTGCATATGAACCCGAATTAAGGAAAATGACAATTAGCCAGGGTAAATTGTTATTCAAGCTTGTTGACAAAGAATCTTCACAAACGACCTATCATTGGATTGAGCATTATAAGGGAGATTTTTCTGCTTTCTTTTGGCAGGGAGTCGCAAGAATATTTGGAACCAATTTAAAATCAGGATATGATCCTAATGATCCCAATGATGCAATGATCGACAGGCTGGTTCAGTATATTGATTTGGGCTACATATAAAATTTTGCTTCTAGTCCATCATTTTCAGCATAGCTTTGATCACATTATTTGCTCCTTCTGCAATATCGGATATTGATGAGTCCAACATGTAGCATGGATTGCTTACAATTTTATTTGCACTGTCAATTGTGATCTCCCGGGCACTGGTTTTTTCGGTTTTAGCTCCCATTTTCTCTAATGCATCTGATGTAGCTTGATCTTGCCCGACGGTAAGCATTACACTTCCTAAAACTCGTGCAAGTATAACCGGAGCGATGCAAAGTGCTCCAATCGTTTTGCCTGCTTGATGGCTTGATTTAATTGCTCTTTCCACTTCAGGTTCTATACTACAGTCTGGTCCGTCGAAAGCAAAAGTTGAGAGGTTTTTGGCGGCGCCAAAACCACCAGGGATAATCAGGGCATCGTATTCATTTGCATCATATTCAGATAATGGTTTTGCATTTCCTCTGGCTATTCTGGATGATTCAACCAGGACATT
>CAYUNU010000333.1:0-2406 GCA_964446195.1 uncultured Porphyromonadaceae bacterium
TCCTGACTTCGACACAAAAATGGCATCAATTTTCTAATACATAGATTATCAGTTGTTTAATTGATTTCAGGGACTGTTTTTGGGTGACCCAGCGGTGTTTTCTACCTTTATTTCATGTTCGTGCGGAAAAAGGTTAACAAAAGCGGAGTCATAAGTGTGCAAGTGATTGCCAAGAAAGATGGCAGATCCAAGCTAATAAAAACGATTGGTAGCTCGCATGATAATAGTGTAGTAGAAGGTTTGGTTAAGGAGGGACATCGTTTTATTGAAAGCTTCGGAGGTCAAAGCACCCTTGATTTTTCAAATGAGTCAAGTTTATTGCGATCAGCTTTCGAAAGCATACACTCACATACCCAGATTGGTACGGAACTTTTACTGGGAAAGATTTTCGATGATATTGGTTTTGGGATCATTGATGACGAGGTGTTTCGACGACTTGTTTTATCCCGGTTGATTTATCCTGTAAGTAAACTAAAAACGAGTGATTACTTGGGTAAGTATCACAATGTTGATTATCCCGTGCAGCAGATTTACCGGTATATGGATAAGTTTCATTTGACCCAGAAGGATCTTGTTCAACAGATTAGTTTTGAGCATACAAAGAAGATACTTGGTAACCAGATTAGCGTTGTGTTTTATGATGTGACCACGCTCTATTTTGAAATTGATCGGGAAGATGAGTTGCGAAAAACAGGATTCTCAAAAGAGGGAAAGCATCAAAATCCACAAATTGTATTGGGTCTACTGGTGAGCAAGAATGGTTACCCCCTTGCGTATGACATTTTTGAGGGAAATAAGTTTGAAGGACATACTATGCTTCCGGTTATTGACACATTCCGGGAAAAGTATAACCTGGATCAAATGATCATTATTGCTGACTCCGGCCTTTTGTCGAATTCGAACATCGAAGAACTTCAGAAAGGGGATTATGAGTTTATCCTGGGTGCACGAATAAAAAATGAGAAAAGGGAGATACAACAAAGGATACTTGCTCTAAACCTCAAAAATGGAGAGCATGCTACTGTGAAAAAGGGAGATTTAAAGCTGATAATTACTTATTCCGACCAACGGGCTAAAAAGGACAAGCAGAACCGGGAAAAAGGACTACGGAAGCTTGAAAAGCAAGTTAGAGCAGGGAAACTAACCAAAGCCAACATCAACAACCGAGGATATAACAAGTATCTTAAAATGGATGGGCAAGTCCGAATAGAGATTGATTATAAAAAATTCGATTTAGATGCATCCTGGGATGGGTTAAAAGGCTATCTCACAAATGCAAAACTAACAACAGTCCAAGTATTAGAGAGTTATGGACATTTATGGTTAATAGAAAAAGCATTTCGCATATCCAAGACGGACCTCAAAATTAGACCTATTTATCACCGTCTGCAAAG
The DNA here is from genome assembly GCA_964446195.1 of uncultured Porphyromonadaceae bacterium. GTDB lineage: Bacteria > Bacteroidota > Bacteroidia > Bacteroidales > UBA12481 > JAUVKA01. The sequence continues at coordinate 1,395 of CAYUNU010000333.1, forward strand.
CCGGATTGAAACCCATATTGGTATCTCATTTGTTGCTTACAAAGTGTATAAGGAATTAGAGCGGCAGCTCAAAGAGCGAAAATCAAAGCTTAGCCCGGAAAAGGCTATTGCAATTGCAAAAACAATCTACCAAGTAAAAGCGCAAACATCAAATGGTCAGATTGATCATGTACTGTTAATCACTGAGGAGCAAAAAATGCTTGCTCAATTATTCAGTTTTGGGTGACCCAGTGTCGAAGTCAGGAAAAAGGATATTGACTTTTGCAGACATTTTATACCTGAATCTTCACGGAAGTCATGTATTTATAAATGCTTGTGAATCCGGTTCAGGTCCTTTGAATGAAGGCGAAGGGCTTATGTCACTAGGTCTTGCCTTTGCCTTGGCTGGAAGCACATCAATAATTCAACATCAGTGGGAGGCACCGGATCGTGGGGCTTACAAAATATCATTAGAATACTATAAGAATCTATCCAAAAATAATCCTGCTAAATCTCTGAATAAAGCAAAACTTGAATACCTTGAAAACTGCTCATCAGGCTACGACCATCCATACTATTGGGCCGGGATAGTGTGCTTTGGTGAAAAGGATTTAAATAAGGATTTCAACTTTATTTATGTTTTTCTTGCAGCTATTTGCCTTGTAGCTTTCATAGCCATCATGTTAATTACAAGAAGGTTAGGGCATTTCCGCTAATTTAGAGCCTCTATAAATTAGCCTTTACCCTTGAAAACGAGGGTACGGATTGGGAATAGCTATGTCTAAATTTGATGAAAAGAACACAAGGATTCTGATGGAAGGATTCTTAACAAAAAACATCCACAACTAAATAAACAATCATTACTATGAAAAATACAATGAAGTATCTCAAACCTTTGATGGCTATTTTTGCAATATTATTAACCATAACTGTTCTTACAACTAAAGTTTTAGCTGCGGAGCCTAATGATCCAACATTATGGACTGTGGAGGACGAGCCATGTACTTCGGTTACTGTGGTCAATGGAGTTGCT
>CAYUNU010000333.1:2426-4701 GCA_964446195.1 uncultured Porphyromonadaceae bacterium
AATGGATTTATAAGACATTGTTATGCCCCAGATAAAGAACAATGTGTTTCACATATATGTCAATCTACCAACCCTAATACCTAAAAAAACCATTTTACGGATCCTTCCATCACATTCTATCCCTCAGGGTATTCATATAGAACAAAAGCATCAATTAAATTCCATAATTATTGTTAAATTTAAACTCTTTAATTAACATTGTTAAGGCCCTGACAATGTGCTGATTGCAGATTTTGAAAAGATAATTCCATACTGACTAATAGAACAAATGCATTATATGAAAATCTCAAAACTCCAATTAATTATAAAATTATTCTCTTTGATTTTGATAGCTGCGACTGTATTCTCATGTACCAAGCAATCTGAAGATGGACAAATTCATAATTACTATATTAACCCTGAAAATGCAGAAATTCTTTTGATGTCTGATTATTTTGATAAACTGAGATATCAAAGATTAGACTTGGATGTTGAAAATCCAATAGGTATAATTAAACAACTTATTTCTTATAATGACCATTATTTTATTTTAGATAATATCACGAACAAAGTGTTTAAGTACTCTTCGGAAGGGATGCTAAAATTGGTTATTGATATGAGAGGCCAAGGACCAGGAGAATATCAAGAGATTAGCAGTATTTCAATCGCTGAAGCAGACTCGCTTTTAGTTGTTTACGATAAACCAGGCATGGCAATAAGATATTATTCGACGATAGATGGATCATTTAAAAAGGATACGTACCTGAACTTCCTTCCACTATCCATAACGTATATTGGTGATGGTAAAATAGCAGCTATGATGAATTTTCAGGCATGCCCAGAAGAAGCTAAAGATGAATCGCCCAACAATTTAATCTATTTCAGAAATCCTAACAGATTAACAAACACTTATCTTGCTTTTGATCCAGATTTAATTTACCCCAATTATAAAACCACGGTATTTACTGGATCAAATAAAAAAACATTTTTCATGCCAACCTTTTACAATGAAGTATTTATTTTGGATTCAAATAGTTGCATCTCATTACTAAAGTTAGATTTTGAAAAATATAATTTTACCCAAAACATCTTCAGAGATGGAAATTCTTCGGCTGAAAGACTAAGTAATCTGTATAAATCTGACATCGTATTTGGTAAATCCAATTTTCATGAGTTCCTTAATTCGTACTTTTTCAATTTTTCATGGAAAGGAGTCAGCCATTTTGCATTCTTAGAAAAAACCAATAACCATTCAAGTATTTATAAGGCAATAAAAAACGACATTAATACCTACCCAATAGGTACTTATGTAACATCCTTTGATAATGACATGTATTTTTCCATAGAACCTCATAGCTTCATAGAAACAAGAAATTATTATTATTCAGAATCAAGAAATACTTCTCTTACATCAGATGAGCGTAAGTTTTTTTTCAATTCCTACAGGAAACTTGACTCCATATTTGGTTCGTTTTCTGACATGGAAAACCCAATAGTTGGTATTTATAATCTTAAGTAAGATGAATAAACTATCTACTTATTTCTTGGCACTTGTTATTCTTGTAATTTCCCTAATAGCTTTGTCATTTTACAAAAAGTTAAAAGACACTAAAAGCTATCTTTTAATGGAGGAAAATATGAATGCTATTTTAACTTCCAATCGGTTTCTTGAAATTGAGAGCCAAAAATTATTCATTATAGAGAATTTAGTGATTCACTCCTCCAATCTAAAAGAAGAAAATATTGAAGATCTTACCTCCGAAGGGCCAAAGCTTATCTTAAAAACATCAGAATTAAGCTGCTCCGACTGCTATGAAAAGGAAATACTTAATTTAAAGACGTTTGCAAAGAGAATTGGATCTAATAATATCCTAATTTTTTCCAAATATTCGGACCATAACTACTTATTGAAATTCAAACGTACAAACCAAGTTCCCTTCAGGATTTTCAATATCCCGAATGACCTAATAACATCTCTTGACACCATCAATATCCCTTACTATTTCATGATAAATAACAATAATGAGATTCTAAGTGGTTTCAGCCCAAATCGGAATCGCCCGTCAGACACCTTTAAATATTTTGATATTATTAAATATCAGTACTTTGACTAAAGATTTGAAGAAGTACTATTCTAATTTACAAGCCTGCCTGCCAGATCTTACTATAAAATAGGTGAGTAGAGTAGTTCGCAACTACATAGAAAGATGATTTCAGTCAACCATTCTTGAAAGCTCTTTCACACAAACTCTAACTTCCTTTTGAGGGGCTTTTCTCAACTGCTTAAGTATACTTT
>CAYUNU010000334.1:0-4374 GCA_964446195.1 uncultured Porphyromonadaceae bacterium
GTGGCTTTGTATTCCATGCCGGATACTATTCTTGTAACGGGAACAGCGAGTAAGGTTGATGGCTCATTTACTATTGAGAAAGTATCCTGGGGAGATTATTTGATGGTTATTAAGTATATCGGCTTTGCTCCTCAACTTAGAACTTTTAGTCTTAGCTCATCATCATCGGTTTATGACACAGGCGACCTTATTTTGGCGGAAGTAGCACAAGAGCTTGGGGGAGTGGAAATCGTTACGGCAAAACCTGAGGTCATGTATAAGGATGGAAAAAAGATTCTTAACGTCGACCAATTTAAAAATACCGGGGCTACGAATCTTGTTGAGGTTTTGGAAAATGCTCCTTCAATAACTACAGATACAGAAGGAAATGTTCTTCTTAGGGGTAGTTCTAATTATATTCTTCTAATCGATGGCAAACCTGCTCCTGCAACAGGGACTAATCTTCTTAAGCAGATTCCTCAGGATATGGTTGAGAATATAGAAATTATTACTAACCCATCTGCAAAATATGAGGCAGAAGGAGATGCCGGGATTATTAACCTGATTCTTAAAAAGCAAAGTCAGGCAGGTTTTAATTCAATGTTATCCCTAATGGCTGGTTGGAATGATAAGTATAATGGGAGTGTTAATTTCAATTACAGGAAAAATAAGATCAATATTTTTGGTGGTGTTTCTGCAACGCGCTATTATACTGATGTTAAAGGTGACCTCGACAGAACGAGTATCATTGGAGGTAGGGATTATGAATACAACACATATCTTGAGCAAATAACAACAGTAAAAAATTTCAGTGGCAATGTAGGATTGGATTATGATTTGAACGACAAGAACACACTTTCCGCAAGTAGTAATTTCGGACCGCTCAATTTTGATATTAATCTAAACAATCAGGTCTTCCGTGGTTTTACTGAAGATGGTGTTGATGAACAATCGCTGGCGACCAACGGCTTGCTGTTGAAAGGATTTTTTGTAAATCCAAAAGTGGGATGGCTTCATAAGTTTGATCAGGATGGACATCAAATAGATATTAACATTTTTGCTGGTGGCTTTAACGGGGAACTTACACAGGATCGTAATCAATTCTTGACAGACAGCGACTGGAATAATACTCAGGATATATGGCCAAAGAGCCGTAGTACTGAGATGAATAAAATTAAGGATGTGCGGCTAAAAATTGATTATGAAAAGCCTTTTGAATCTAATAAACTGGAACTGGGGTCTCAAATCTCTCATTACGATGAAGATAATGAGTTTGTTATGGATATTTATGATTTTGAAACCGAAGATTGGACCAAATCGCTGGAATACTCGAATGATGCAACTCTTTTGAGGGATATTTTTGCAGGATATGGAATTTGGTCAGGTCCAGTAAAAAGCTTTAATTATTCGATCGGATTAAGAGCAGAATACACCGACAGACTGATCAGTCAGTTGACAACCGAGGAGGATTACAGTTATTCTAAATTGGGTATTTTCCCAAGTGGTTCATTATCTAAATCATTAAAGGGCGGTCAACAAGTCCAACTAAGCTTCAGTAGAAGAATTAACCGCCCTAACCGTCAATTTCTAAATCCTTTTCCACAATTTATTGATGATCAAACTATAAGGACAGGTAATCCTGATTTACGCCCTGAGTTTACAAATTCTATGGAACTAAATTTCCAGCAACCTGTGAAGATTGGTATGTTCTCAGTTGAAGGTTATTACCGTCAGGCTAACGATCTTGCTTCTCAGGTTTTTAATACCGATCAGGAAGGGAATATGTACATGGGTTTTGTTAATGCCAACAGGTCTAATTCAATTGGTGCCGAATTTATGGGCAATCTTGGATTTACCTCCTGGTTCAGGCTGGTCGCAACAGGAAATCTGTACTATTTTTCACTAATTGATGATAAGATGTCTGATGTGGAAAGTTCATCCGTGCAGTGGTCAAGCAGGATTAATACTATGTTTATGTTCAGTCCAAATTCCAGGCTGACTTTCTCGGGGGTATATAATGGGCCAACAATAATGCTTCAAGGGCGGATGGCTGGCAACTTCATGCTGAATGCCGGTTATACTCATACTTTCCTGAAAAGAGCAGCATCCTTGACTTTAGGTGTTAGAGATATGTTAAGGACGTATGTGATTAATCTGGAAACATCTAGTGAAGGCCTTGAGTCATTTACTAATCTGAGGCCTGAATCACCTGTCATAACACTTACTTTTACTTACAATATTAATAATTACCAGCAGCGGGCTCAGGATGAGGAAGCTATGGACCTGAACTTTATCAGGTAAAAATGAATAGTTTTTATCTTATATTGGTAACCAGATAGTTAAACACAAATTTGTCTTATGAATATTATTGAATTGGAAGGCATCACGAAAACTTATGGGACTCATAAGGCAGTTGATGATCTCACATTACATGTCCCTAAGGGCAGCATATATGGCTTTATCGGCCCAAACGGATCGGGAAAAACTACCACCATCAGGATGATTATGAATATTCTCTATCCGGATAATGGGAATATTAAAGTTAATGGTAAGGAGTTGGTTGGATCTCAGATGGGTGATGTTGGGTATTTGCCCGAGGAACGTGGTTTATACTCTAAAATGAAGGTAAAAGATCTGATTAAATTCTACGGTGAACTGAAGGGTGTTAAAAATCTGGATGCTGAGGCTGATAAATGGCTGAAGAAATTTGACCTCGCGAAATGGGCTGATAAAAAGGTGGAAGCTCTTAGTAAAGGGATGAGCCAAAAAGTGCAATTTATTATCACGGTTATAAGTTATCCTGATTTAATAATTCTGGATGAACCATTCAGCGGATTGGACCCTGTTAATGCCGAGATTATTAAGGAAGAGATTCTTAAGCTTCGGGATAAAGGCTCAACAATAATTTTCTCAACCCATGATATGTCTGTCGCAGAGAAGATGTGCGATTACATTTTTATGATATATAAAGGTCAGAAAGTTCTTGATGGAACACTGGCCTCTATACAGGAGAAATTTGGAAATGATACTTTAAGGGTTCAAACCGAATTGGGCGTTTCTGCCTTGAAAGACATACGAGGTGTCGAGCGTGTTAATGATTTTGGAGCTATTCAGGAAATAAGAATGGAGAAACACGCAGATTCTCAGGAAGTTTTAAGTTCTATCATGAGTAAAACAAAAGTGATGAAGTTTGAACTTACCTCACCTTCATTGAATGATATATTTATCCGTATAGCAAGACCTGAAAACACCGAAGATCATGAATAAAGTTTGGATATTAGTTAAACGAGAATACAAAGCAGCTGTAAGAACAAAAGGCTTTATTGTTAGTCTTGTAATGCTTCCAATTATGATGGGTGGAGGATTTGCAGCATACATGCTACTGAAAGATAAGGTTGACCTAAAGGATAAAATAGTTTTGGTGATCGATGAGTCCCAATCTGTTGGTGACTATCTTGTGAAAACAGCGGAATATAGAAATGCCAATGAAATTATCGATAAAGAATCAGGCGAGAAGAGTGGTCCGGCTTATTTGTTCAAAGTTATAGAAAAGGAATCGGATGTTGAGGCACAGAAGCTGGACTTATCTGAACAAGTAAGGGATAAGAAGATTCACGGTTTTGCCCATATAGGACCTGATGTTATCAATCCTGGTTCTGATAGAGAAAAGGCAAGGATAATTTATTACGCGGAAAACTCAGCGATGGATAATATTCGTCGTTGGATATCTAATAATGCTAATGATTTTATTCGTCAGACCAGGATTGCTCAGAAGGGGTTGGACGAGTCGGAGATCAATAGTTTGTTTTCCTGGGTGGATGCTGAAGGAATGGGGTTGGTATCAGTAAATTCTAAGACTGGTGATGTTGTTGATGCCAAGCGTAGCAGTGAACTTGAAAGCTTTTTGGTTCCTTATGTAATGATGCTATTAATCTTCATGATGATAATGATGTCGGCTATACCATTATTGCAGGCTGTAATGGAGGAGAAGAGCTATCGTATTGCCGAAGTATTATTGGGATCTGTCACACCCTGGCAATTTATGCTGGGTAAGGTTCTGGGTGGTTTGGCCGTTTCTTTGACGACAGCAGGTATATATATTGGGGGGATATTCATAACAATGAGGCAGATGGATGATTTGCCATTCTCTATTCCTTATGATGTTCTTCCCTGGTTCTTTGTGTACCTTATTTTTGCAGTTATTATGTATGGTTCTGTAATGGCTTCGCTGGGATCAACCTGCAATGACTCAAAAGATGCTCAGAACATTCAGTTTCCTGCGATGCTTCCTATACTTCTACCAATGTTTTTGATGATGCCGATAATACAGAACCCAATGAGTAATTTTGCAACCTGGGCTTCTCTCTTCCCACCATTCACTCCAATGCTTATGCT
>CAYUNU010000334.1:4391-4677 GCA_964446195.1 uncultured Porphyromonadaceae bacterium
AGTATGGGCCGGAGGAAGAATTTTTCGCTCAAGCATCATCATGGTAGGCAAGAGGCCGAAGTTCGGTACTATGTTGAAATACATTATAAAAGGATAAGAATATATTCATAAGGCGCATTTGCGCCTTTTTTCATATATATTTGACACCGATGTTTTGTCAGTCAAGAATAATTGGAATTGGTGGTGTAAGCCGGGCAGGAAAAAGTTTTCTGGCAAAAATATTGGCAGATATATATACTAAATCAGGAGCAAGGGTTAAAATACTTGATCAGGATGACTTTGTTAT
>CAYUNU010000335.1:0-4672 GCA_964446195.1 uncultured Porphyromonadaceae bacterium
CCAAGGTCAGGTCATCAACCGCTTTTACAGTATTAAATTTAGGTTCCTTATAAATAGCCAAACCTATGCACCTCTCACCATTAATCCTGACAATATTCAGAGGTTCCTTGTTTTTGAAACTAACCTTTGCCACATCAGCGAGGAAAACTGGCACACGACCATCAGTTCCGACTGCTTCTTCCGGTTGTTGGAATCCAACTATGAGCTCTCTTATATCCTCAAGTTCCTCAAAAACACTCACTCCTTTTATAACGTATTGAGTTCCCATTTCAACAATGGAACCTCCGGAAACATTCTGATTATAACTTTGTATTTGTGAGACAATATCATCTGTGCTTATCCCAAACGCATCTAAACGGTATGGATCAGTTTCTATAAGAACCTCGCTTTCCTCCTGGCCCTCAAGCTTAACATCAGCTACCCCTTCTAAACGTACTAATTCATTGCGTATATAGTTTTCCGCTACTTTCCGCAGCTCATCCATATCGTTGATACTGGCATTATCCATCCCAACCAGCATTACCGGTGTTTCGTTCGGATCATGCTGAGTTAGGATGATCTCATCCAAATCCCCGCTCTGATTAAACGAGTTAAGACTCTTTTGTAATTCCAAAAACGCTTCATCCATATCCTTCTGCCAAGAATACTCAACGGTGATCTGGGCTGATCCAACTTTAGTAACAGAAGAAACACCGATGACATCAGATTGCATTATTGCGATTGACTCTATCTGATCCACAAATTGCTTCTCGATCTCCTCTGGGGGCTTCTCACCGGCAACGAGTTCAACGTATATCCGGGGATTATTCATTTCCGGCATAAGGTCGGTACCAAGCTTACCCAGTGAGATATAGCCCAAAAGCACTACCCCAAGAATAATCATGGTAATCGTTACCGGATAATTAACTGAAAATTGTGTTATTTTCTTCATAAGGAAGACTTTCCTGTGTATTAGAAAAACTAGCGTATAACTTTAACCTTCGAACGGTTACCCAAAGTCTCAAAACCCTCAATCACTATTCTATCATTCACCTGTAAACCAGTTAAGACTTCAACTTCCTGTGGATTTTCCAATCCTGTGGTTATACGCCTCTCATTAGCCGTATTATTATCCACAACAAAAACAGATTTTCCTCTCTGTCGAGACATTATTAATTCTTTATCTATAACTATCACACTATCTCTCTTCATAGTTACAATCTCTGCTTTTACATATGATCCTGGTCGCAGTTTAAGATCAGGATTATTAATCAAGAATGTTCCTTTAAAATTCCTGGTGTCGGGATTGATTGCAGGTGAAAGTTGGGAAATAGTACCACTGAGTGTATCATCGGGTAGAGTGTAATTTAGAATTCTCACATCCTGATTTACTGCAAGCTCTGCAATATTCTTCTCCGGAAGTTGGAACTCCATATAGAGGTGGTCATAATCCATTATTGTAACCATCTCTGCACCATTATCTATTTTATTACCCGGAGTAAAATAAGGAAGGTCTACTATTACACCATCAAATGGAGCAACTATGTTCATTTTTGCCAATTGCAGCTTTGCATTTTCTAAGGAATACTCTGCGTTGATAAATGTTTGGTTAGCATTACTAACTTCCCTTTCTGTGGCTCCACCTTTTTCCAGTAGATTTGTTAGCTTTGCCAACTCATCTTTTGAAATCTCCAGATTAATCTCTTTTGACTTTATCTGTATACCATTCACATACTCCTGATCTTCAAGACTAATAATCACATCGCCTGTACGAACACGGTCGCCCAGAGTCCAGGTCCTTCCTGTTCTTGGATTTTTTCCTAGTTTATACTTTCCACCCATTTCGGCCTTCAATAGCACTTCCTTGGTAGCAAGCACAGTACCATTTGTTGTGATGAACTGCTCGATAGATTTTAATTTTACATCTTCCACAGATACAGGAACGGCTACATCAGCTTCCAGATCTTGTTGTTCACTATTACAGCTTACCAGCATTCCTATAAAAAAGGTTAACACTATTACTACTGGTATAATTCTACTTTTTTTCATGGTCAGGTTTATTTTTTATATTCTTCTGGGACAATTGATCTGCGGGTTTCCCAATCGAACAATGTTTGAATTTTCATATTAAGGATCTCCAGTTTATAGGAAATCTGGGCATTTGAAAGGTCTATTTTAGACTGTGATAGCTGGTTTTGATATTGACTGAGTTCCATTCCGGTAAGGTCGCCATACTTATACTTTTCAAAATTGATATCATATGTCAATTGTGAATTCCTTGAACTCTGTTCGGCTATTTCAATCTGATTTAGAAGATTTTGTAAATTACGGTGAACTTCTCTTATATTATAGACAATATCAATTTTCTGATCATCCAGAGATAGTTCCTGTGTTTTTATTGAAGCCTCAGCAGCTTTAACCCTGGCTTTTCTTTCACCCCAATCAAAAATTGGTATTTGAAGGCTAAGTCCAACCTGTTCATTATCATTAGGCGAATTGTAGATATTGGGAAACTTCTCATTGTCACCAAAAAGCCCAACTTGTAAAGACAAGTTTCCACGAAACTCATTTAAGGCCTCAGTCTTGATAAGACTGAATTGTGCATTCTCTATATCTATTTCCCTCTGACGGATTTCAAGACGATTATCAAGACCGAACTGTATAGCCTGATCCAGATCGATTGGAATAGCGTCTACACTTATGCTGGAAAGAACCATTATTTCCTCGCTAAGATCCAGGCCAAGGGTAATCTTTAGCTGGTCTTTTGCATTTAGAAGAGCCACTTCAGCATTTTGAACCGAAGAGTTTGAATTTGCAAGATTAAGTTCGGCCTGATAAAGCTCGGCCAAACTTTGCAAACCACCCTCAACCTTATTCTTGATAACTTCATAACTAGCCTGCTGATTAGCATATTCTTGTTGCGAAATCTCCAGGCTCATTTGTCGTTGATAAACATTGTAGAAACTCTGAGCTACCGTCCTTTCAAGGCTCAGAAGCTGCATATCAAAACTCATCTGTGAGTTTTCCATATCCAGCTTCAACTCATTCAGAGCCATCTTTTGCTGATTGTAGGTAAACAAAGGTTGGTTATAACTTAGATACAAATTATTCGTAAATGTTTTTAGCTCATTTCCATTGATCTCACTATAAGTTTTCTGCCAGTTAAGACGGTTGTTCAATGAAACAACACCATCTGTCAATGGGATTGGTTGGGCAACTGTAAAAGTACCGGCACTACTAAGTGAATTCCGTGAATACCATTCATTGGTATATTCATCAAAGGATCGATCGTTTGAAAAAGAAAGGGGATTCACGTTAAAACTAAAATTTGATTTCTGGCTTGCCAATTGAGCCTTAAGTGATTCCTGACTCCTTATCAGGTTTAATTTAACTCTTTTAATATCCGGACTACTTTCGGCGGCAATTGCCAATGCATCCTCCAAACGGAGCACTCTCTGCGCCATCAGGTTACCCATAGCCAGGCTAAAGGCAATCATTAATAATAGTATTCTTTTTAGAGCATTCATATTGTGTAAATTGTTTTATTGCTTAACCCATTTAACTGCATCTGCCACTACCATTTTCCCAACATTTTTATCACTTAATATAACACTGGCGGTCCCAGCGGAGAAATAATAGGAGCCAAGATTATTCCAGCCATCTTCAATGTTTTTTATTGCAAGAGTAACTTCTTCTTCTCCATCAGAATGTTTAATAATAAAATGATATTCATCCTTAATATCTTGTTCTCCGCCTCCGCCTCCGCCTCCACGGTCCCCTCCTCTTCCACGGGTTCTATTCATTCTTTTCAACATATCATCAAGGAAGGTAGACACTTCGTAATACCCATCCTCTTTTATTTCAGCTGTCCATTCTACATATTTTACACCCTCACCGCTACGGATATAATAAGCTGACCGGATAATATCTCCATAAAAGCTAGATTGAGCTGTGGCTGTCCAGCTTAAAGGGGCACCTCCCCAAAATCCCATCATCGGCTGGTACTTAAATTCACTGTCTTTTTGATCAATACTCAGCCATTTGCTTAACTTATTCGAACTCCCTTCCTCATGGATGCTAAATCCAGGATCTTCATTATCAACCACTATTTCCCCTTCCTGAACCAAACTGGTAACCAGATCAGCTGGAAGAATACCATCGAAGACTTCCAAATTATTCCTTTGCTCTAATTCGGGGAAAGGATAACTTATCGATACAGGAAGGTTATTTGATATCAAAGTATTAACGGTCATCATTCTAACCTGATCATCCATAACCAGTCCAATGCGCAGGGCTGATTTGGCAGGAATAATATATAAACGATCAGTATTCTGATCACGGCCGGCCATTGAGAAACCTCCGCCACCGCCACCACCTCTACCGCCACCCATACCACCTCTGCCACCGGTGCGGAAAGTTACGTTAACGACTCCTTCGGAGTCACCAATATTAGAAACCGTGAAATATATCTGGTAAACAGTATTATCACCACTCTGAATCTCAATGTTACTGACATCAGTAATCAGAAAAGACGACAACTCCTTCTCGTAGTACCATCGTTTCAGGAAAGAATTCAAGTCTACCTTATAGGTATCCATAATTTGATTCGCCAGCTCCTGTATATCAATACTTTTAAACCTGTTTTTGGCCATCAGATCCAAAATAAAAGTTCTGAATTCATCTGAGCCAATTG
>CAYUNU010000336.1:0-4639 GCA_964446195.1 uncultured Porphyromonadaceae bacterium
TCTCAACAATTCATACCGTGGGGTGAAATTTCTGAGAGTAAGAATGCAGCTACAAGAGTTGCTGATTATGGGGTTGATAAATCTGGGGATAAATACTCATACTTCATTCAAATCTACTACAATGCATCCAGTAGCCAACGAATTCAAAGATATCTGTTTGAAATACAGGAGTTGAATAGGCGGCTATACATTATCGATTATTTTTCAGAAACGCTTGAAGACTCATTTTTCAAAAAGGTTGAGCTAAAGAGGAAGAAAGGAAAGCTTTTTTGGAAGGTTTGGAGCCCTATGGGGACTGGTATGTGGAAGGGTAATAAATTTTCAAATCTGAAGCCTGTGAACTATAGACAATTGATACAATAATACCACTTCACTATACTTAGTTGCCCCTAGCTTCAGCTAGGGGTTTAAGGTGCCACACAATTAATGTGTAAACTAGAATGCTAAAAATTTGTAAAGCAATGTGCTCAAATAATGTAAAATAACACTACATTTGCATGTAAGTAAAATCCATGATTTACAAGGAACGGATATCAGACATAGAGTTAAAAAGGAAACTCAACGCTTCAGGAGCAGTGCTGATTAAAGGCCCCAAAGCTTGCGGAAAAACTGAATCAGCTAAGCAAATAGCCAAAAGCATATTGAATGTAGACAGAGACGAAAATGTTCCAGCTCTCATCAATGCTGCACCAAAACGATTGCTGGTTGGTGACACTCCTCGCCTGATTGACGAATGGCAAGCGCAACCTGTACTTTGGGACTACGTTCGCCACGAAATAGACGACCGGCAAAAAAATGCCCAATTCATTCTCACAGGCTCGTCGAATCCCGAAGAATCAGCCAAAATGCACTCAGGCGCAGGCAGGTTTACAATAGTAGAGATGCGTACCATGTCTTGGCAAGAATTAGGCTTTTCATCCGGGAAGATAAGCCTGGCTGAACTCTTTAAGGGTGAAAAAATCGATATCGTTGACCAACCGACAGATTTGGATTTCATCATCGAGAGATTAATCATTGGAGGCTTTCCGACTCTTTTAAATAAAACCATTGATCAGGCAACCGACTTGAACCGGGCTTACGTAGAATTACTTGCCGATGTGGACATGAGCAGGGTCTCGAACGTTAACCGTGACCCCATTAAAGTTAGAAGCTTGTTACGGTCGCTAGCTAGAAATACATCAACACTAGTGGACATAACCTCTTTGGAAAGAGACATTCATGAAAAAGAAAATGCGGGCATAACCCGTCCAACTATTTACGATTATCTTGATGCCCTTAACCGATTGATGATCACAGAAGAACAACCTGCCTGGAACACACATATTCGTTCATCCCATGCCTTGCGTAAATCACCAAAACGACACTTTACTGATGTTTCTTTAGCTGTTGCCGCATTGGGAGCGGATGCAAATTCTTTGATAAACGATTTGAATTTTACAGGTTTTTTGTTTGAATCTCTTGTTACTCATGAGTTGCGTGTTTATGGACAGGCTAATGACGCAAAAGTTTATCATTACCGCGATTCGAGCGGTTTAGAAGTGGACAGTATCGTCCAAAAATACAATGGTGACTGGTGTGCTTTTGAAATCAAACTTGGAACAGGTCAAATCAATGAAGCGGCATCAGTCCTGACTAAATTTGCATATTCTTTGGATACAAATAAGGTAAAACCACCTACATCACTCAACATTATTACTGGAACCGGAATCAGTTACACCCGTGCCGATGGAATCAATGTTATTTCGCTGGCATCTTTGGGGAAATAAAAATTGAAACTGCCAACTTTTTTGCCAGACCCTAAACCTCATTATAATACTTTGTCATCTCTTATCCGCCTTCTGGAAGAGAAAGGGTACGTTGGGCATAAGGCATATGGAAATACTCATGAGTATTTTCCCCTGATTACAAAGGAGGAATACCAGAGGGAGTTTATGTCGGATATTGTTGAAAATTATTTTGGCAAATCATACAAGAATGTGGTTTCCTTCTTTGCGCAGGAGCAGAACATCAGTGTGGAAGAATTGAAAGAGATAATAGCAATGATCGAAAAGGGTAGGAAGAAATAATGAGTCTATTTTTAACATATCTCATGAAGGTTAGCCTGATATATATATTGTGCTTTGTCCTTTATTGGCTTTTATTCAGGAAGGAAACTTTTTTCAAACGGAATCCCGTATTACTCCTATTGAGCCTGGTTCTCCCTGCCTAAATTCCGCTGATTCAGTTCCCCGTTAATTTTTCATTAGGAGGATTAGTCTCTGAGCAAGGAATGTCATGGATAATTCTTCATCATCTGCAGGTAGCCTCTCGACTGTATCAGTCATTTTGATAGTTTATTTGGTTGGGGTAGTGCTATTTATGCTAAGGATGATATTCTCATATTTAAGAGTGGTTAGCATTATTGCTACTTCAAAGCAGAAGCCTCTATTAAAAATGATACTTGTTATTACCAAGAAAATGGTATCTCCCTTTTCTATTTTCAAATGGCTGGTAATTCCTGATGTAAAAACCAACCATCCTGATCTGGATAAGATCGTGAGCCATGAGATGGTCCATTACAAACAAAAGCATTCCTATGATCTTCTTCTTTCCGAATTAGTGATTGCTTTTCAATGGTTCAACCCCTTTGCCTGGATGCTGAAATCATCTGTGATTAAATTCTTGTAGGCTTCAATAATCAGGATCAGGATCAGGGCGAGGTTAAGGTAATAGATATTGTTGGCAATATGAATAATACCAGGGATATTAAGTTGTCGGATATTGCTGATGAGGTTCAATATATACCCTTGGAAACCAATTCGGAATGTATCCTTTCGAAAGGGTACACTATAGTTCCTACAAAAGACTATTTTTTTATTGCAGATGGGGAAAAACCACTATTTGTTTTTGATCGTGAAGGGAAATTTGTACGCAAAATTGGTAAGGTTGGTAAAGGACCAGGAGAGTTCCATAATGGTAATCAATTCCACATTGATGGAGGCCCGGGATATTTTCCTTCTAAAAAATTCAAGGAAGATGATTGGATTGTAGCTATTTCAGCCTTTGATTTTCATAATATGTATCAAAACGGACAATTTAAAAATACTGAAGTGATTGATCTTGATGCCAATAAAATCCTGAATGAAATGGCTGCCAAGCTGGATGAAAATGATAATCCAGTTTTAATGCTATTGAAGAAGAAAACGAAAAAGTGATTCGAACGTACCCCCCTGTATCCCCCCTTGCCAGGGGTGAGGCTACACCCTCTCCGGCACCACATAAGGTGCCCGATAATTCCTCGTCAGCATCATATTTGCTTCATCATTGTCGATAAATCTTTCGAATTCATCAGAGAAGCGAAGGTTTGTTCCTACTCTCAGGGCAATATTGGCCAGGTGAGGTAGGGCTGTTGACATATGACCGGTTTCGATATCTGCATTTAGGGTGAATCTGTCTTCTGAGCGAACACCATCGATGAAATTGCCGAAATGACCTTTGCTATCCGGTGCTGCACGGAAAGTTTTATCTCCCCCGATTGCGGCGCTGGCATCCATGCCTGCTCCGGCAAATGCTTCATTGCTACGGCCTTTGTAGGCTTTCCAGTTGCTTCCGTTAATCTCCATCCAACCTTCTGTACCAAAGAAGAGGTTACCAATCTTGACATTTGTATTCGCTTCGCCGTTGGTATAACGACCGCGAGTTTCAAATTCCAGTAATTTACCGTCTTCATACTCAAAAACAGACATCTGAGTGTTAGGAGTTGTTTGGGCACATTCTTTTGGATCAATTCCATAAATACCACCCATGGATTGGATCTTTATAGGATGCTCTTTTTTGTTCAGTCCCCAACGGGCAATATCGAACTGATGAGGTCCCTGGTTACCCGTATCTCCATTACCCGTTTCCCAGAACCAGTGCCAGTTGTAGTGTCCTTTTTTCTCGTTATAGGGACGCCATTGACAAGGTCCTAACCACTTATCATAATCCAAGGTTGGAGGCGGCATGCTGTCGGGTGTAATTCCAAATGAATCACGTGGTTTGAAGCACATCCCTCTTGCTTCAAAAACATCGCCAATACCACCATCGTGAAGGAAATTCATTGCTTGCATCACGTTGGGTATCGACCGGTTCTGGAACCCAACTTGCACTATACGGTTGTATTTACGGGCTGCTTCAACCATCTTGCGACCTTCCCAGATATTGTGGGAAGCTGGTTTCTCAACGTAAACATGTTTTCCGGCCTGACAGGCCCATACGGTTGCCAGGGCATGCCAGAAATTTGGCGTGGCAACAACAACGGCATCTATATCGGGATCGTCATAAATTTCCCTCATATCGGTGACTGTTCCCGGCTTGTTTCCGTTCTGCCTTTCAGCGGCTTCCGCCACCCTCTTGTCAAAGAACTGGGAGTCGACATCACAGATTGTCTTGATATCAACGCCATCCTGATGCATGTCGGCAAAACTTTTGAGCAGGTCTCCACCACGCCCTCGCAGGCCAATAACTCCCATTACTACTCTGTCATTTGCTCCCATTATTCGGGCATAGGATTTTGCGGAAAAAGCATGAGCTCCTACGGTGACTCCGGCAGCGCTGATTGCTGACTTTTTGATAAATTCTCTTCGGTTGGACATGATGTTCGGGTTACGGGTTTCGGGTT
>CAYUNU010000337.1:0-4617 GCA_964446195.1 uncultured Porphyromonadaceae bacterium
TCCATTATCAGCCGACCAAGTATCAAGACCTCTCATTCTGAGATTCCAGACTATTTCATCTACGAAAGATTGAGCATTATACCCACTTGGATCTGTGTATAAGAGTGGGTTATTCAGGACATAGGTATAGCAGTAAGGTCAAAAACAATATCAATGCAATAACTTTTCAAAGAACGTTTTTCAATAATCCATATAGTAATGCAGAGATAAAAGCTCCAAGCGCAACCGTATAAGAATATATTAAGACATATCGGTGTTGGAGGTTGTTGTATTTCTTTAGAACTCTTTCATATCTTTTGTTGTGAAATATCAGAAGATAATTAATTACAAAAAAGGGGAAAGCAAATTCTATAGTAAATGAGAGGAATTCATCTAGTAAATCTCCTGGAAACAAATTGACCCGAATTAGTGGTATGTAAATAAGATTAAAGAATTTCAGCCATATGTATATAATCCACAGATTTAACGCATGAATCCAGCTGTTAAGAAAGAGCAATCTGAACTGCCAATTTATTTGATTCGGATGGTGTTTCCTGTAACTATATATTGCATCTGCCCAGATTAAATAATACAGATTCCGTCTCATTATATCAATCTATTTAAACCATCTATAATTATCTGTACCGAACCATTTACTTGGGCCATAGTGTATCCCGAGATTGTAAAAGGTGTCCCAAACAAGTCTAGCAGTTCCATATACAACTACCACCTCGCCAACTATTGGGATCTGTGCTCCAGAATAATAGGTAGCAAGTGTGGACATTAAACCTGCCGTACCTACTCCAGCGTCCACGTAAGTAATTGGCTGCGCATTGCCACTAGCAATATTATAATATGCAACACCAGTTGTAAATGCAGTGGCTCCAGTTGAAACTCTAGACCCAACCTTTGCTGCACTGTATGTGGTTATCCTTGCAGGACTTCCTCCCTTCCATCCTGAAGCATAGAATTTGGGACTGAAAGATCCATTTACTCCACTATTTATTCGAAATGTTCCACCTGATAGACTTAAAGGATAACTCGCCACACCAAAACCTCCAACAATCTTTGACGCAGTATTTAATCCATTCCCATCATTCGAGGAAGATTCAAATGCGGTCCATCCATAAACAGGTTTCACGTACAATTCTCCATTTGGTAAATCTCCTGTACTGGAACCTGTCTGTCCCCAAACATAGGTTGTGTAATTGGATGGATCTGCAATATTGTTAATGAAATACATATTTAAGTCTGATGGTGAAACAGATTCCCCATTAACAAAGGCTTGTCCAGTTGCATTATCATAATAGGTTGCCCCGCCTGTATATCCAATACATCCCCCACCGATTCCTCCGTATATATCAAAACCTGGTTTGTCATCTGATTTTCTGTAAAAATCTCCCCGATAATAAAAATACGCTCCGGCATAATTATTCTGGGATTTCAGGTACTCCCCGTAAGTTGAGAGATACCCGGAAGGATCCGTGAGGGTGAGGGGATTATTAAGGACATAAGAGTACCAGTAAAACCAAATTCACCATCACCTCTCTAATACTTCAAATCTAGAACGTTACTTAAATCTACTTTCTATTTCTTTTTGTTTTTTAAAGTGCTCTAAAATGTATTTACAGGCATCAGATTCAGTCATAAACACTCTTTCATCTTTTCTATTTCCTCTTTCGTCGAAATAGAATACTTCCCACATATTATAATTCTGATAAAGTACTAATCTATCAGGTAATATATCTCCATTAAGTGAATAGTATCCTCGGTTAACTTTTAACTTATCGAGATGAATTTTTAGATCGTTTTTATTCATGTTTTAGTATGGTATTATTATTCCAAATTCTAGTAAATCGCTAGCAGAGAAAAATGGAGAATAATATTGGGTTCCTAATCCTGGCTGATTGAACCATGGCATAATAAATCCTGATTCAACATCGAATGGTTTTACTACCTTATATAAATTGTTAATCTTATTCATATTTGGGGCTAATGCTCTCATAGACCAAGGAGTGCCCATAGGAGAGAAATAATTACCTGTTGGATTCCCGATTCGACTAATAATTTCACCTGGCATTAGGGTTTTGCTCCTTGCTGCTCCTAAAATGCCATTATTTGGTGGATAGTAGTGAGCCAAAGATGTAATGGAAGTCTTCGCCGGTAGCATCGCAAACATAAATCCTATGTCAGCTGCCCCCATAATCCCAATGACATTCATCCAGAACGCTTCCCTCCAACCTTCAAATTGAGAGTAATATTGTCCGGATGGATTATGACACATCCCACATCGCCTCAAGCTTTCAGGAACAGCTCCTTGACTACCTGCAGAAGAAGCTCCTCCACTGCCTGATCCTGTCATTTCTATTCCCTGAGAAGAAATATAATCAAAGGGTTGATACAACCAGGGTGTGGGTGCCATGGGGGTATAAATAGGACTATCCCTATCAGATATCCATATTAATTTTGTACCTGATTTACGAATTTGTAGTTTTCCTGAAACCCAATGCCATCCTTCTCGTCCATGGAGAACTCCATAATCAAAATGGCCCAGCCCTCCAGTGAGTTTATATGTGGTTTTTGTTGTCCAATGACCACTACCTCCACCACTTCCACCTCCCCAGCTAGCTCCACCCCCACTAGCATCATTATTGCCATTGGACAAAGTAGGAGCACCATTTTGAAAGCCCCCGGAAGCTGTCCAACTATTTACTCCAGCAGACCCATTTATTATGCTAACAATGTGATCTATGAAATCTTTAGTGCTATACCCACTCGGATCGGTATAGATAAGGGGGTTATTAAGGACATATGCATAGCGATTATACCCATCAGCTATTCCAGGAAACTGTATAAATGGATCGGGGCTTAAGAATCTGCCCAATACGGGGTCATAGACCCTTCCATTCATGTTGATCAGGTTGAACTCGCTGAGGTGCTCATGGCCGGTATAACCTCTGCCAGCAAAGAGTTCTCCTTCGAATACACCAGACCAGTCCTCCGGATTCCTTGGGGTGCCCCAGGCATTGTATGAAAAGTAAGTTATGGAGTCTGTCTCAGCGTTGATCACTGCACTCACAGAGCCCAGGTGATCTTTGATTACATGGAACAGGGTGTCTGCCGATCCTTCTTGTACAAAAATTCCGACCAATCCTGAAGGTGCATTAATGTAATGGTATTTTTTTGTACCCGTTGCCGTTGAATCTTCCTCGTAATCTCCATTGAAATACTTGATCTGTTCAACAGTTGAATTCCTGGAAAGAACTGATTTCACCCTCTGGTTATTGAGGCCATAGGTGAATGCCAGGGTCAGGGCTGTATCCTGCCCGATAGTATCCTGAATGGTATTGACCTTATTGAAATTGTTATATGTGATAATCTGTGGTGGTGCAGTATATGAAGCCGCCGGAGTTTCTATTGACGTAAGGGCATGTGGTCCTGCAGTTCCTTCACCATAATTTATGGTAGATCCAACATCTGTTTTTGAGCTAATGTTCCCATCATCGCCATAGCTGAGGTCCAGGTCCTCACTTGTTATATGGGCAGTATTAAGGTAATAATCAATTCCAGTCAATCTACTCAGATCGTCGTACTCAAACAGCTCCTTCTGGCTGGTTAGAACATCTTCCCTTGATGTGAGATTTCCCAGATCATCAAAATCGAAGGTCATGTTGAAAACAGATCCTGTTGTAATCTCTTCCAGCATCCCAAATGGATCGTAATCCACCGTTGTAGCGTAGTCACCCTGGGAATAGGAAGTAATCTGTCCAAGTTCATTTACCTCACCACATGACCATATTGTTGTCCCGTCGCCTGTAATTTTGCCAAGGTGTCCGCCATCGTTGTAAGTATATTCTATTTCATATCCCGATGGATATGTCCTTGTCCAAGGTCGTCCAAACCAATCGTAGGTATAAGAATTTGTAAAGGTTTTATCCGGCATCCTTCGGCTTGCACTGATTAAGCGACCATAGTCATCATCGTAAGTGAATGACTCCGAATGGGAACCATTGGAGCTATAGATGGAGTCAACCATTGCGAAAGCTTTGCTTGTAGTATCCGAAATATACACAAAGTTAATATCTCCACGGCTATCATTTGATCTGATTGTCCTGCCAAGCTTATCATACTCAAAAGAAATGGTGTCACCTTTTGCGTTTATCTGCCAGAGCAACTTCCCAAATGCATCATATAGGGCAGTATCCTGCCCTGCATCCGGATCGTTCATTGAAATCCTGTTTCCCAGGGCATCATAGCTGAGGCTAATTTTTTGGGTTGGATTTACACTGGTGTAGGTTTCCTTCACCAATCCATCCGGGTAATATGAAGTATAGACGATATGATTCATCGGATCTTTACTTTCAACAACTTCTCCAAGCTCGTTATACGTAAGTTCTGAAGATCTGGATTCATTTCCTTTAGAGATTGTTGTCTTTTTCCAAAGATCATCATAAGTAAACTGAATTTTTGTGCTATCCGCACCAAGCTGTTCCTCTACCCGACCATAATCGTCATAGGTAATTGATGACCAAAGTGGTGTATTGCCTTCTTCATAAGGCAGAGAGGACTTTAATAGTCTGCCATAAGAATCGTATTCAGAGTCCGCATAGATCTTATCATCATTGAAATTGTATGTTA
>CAYUNU010000338.1:0-4600 GCA_964446195.1 uncultured Porphyromonadaceae bacterium
TTTTCAATTTAACGATTAATTAGGCTTCTTACTAATCTAATCGCTAATCTAAAGGGAGGCGGGGACCTCGTGGCACAGGTATAATATTATGGAAGAATTGACGGTGAACACAGATTAATCTACAGGGTTGTTGAGGATGAAAGCCAAATTGCCAAATGCCGACATCATTACGATTGACAATGACTAATTGCCCTATTGACTAATTATCTTTAACTACGTCACATCTTGTCGTTCTAAAACATTATCTTTGTTTCAAAACAACAGAGATATGTCAAAAAGAGAATCTTTATCAAGGTACAACCTCATCATAAAAAAGCTCAAGCAGCACCCTGCCAGTTTTAAGGAGATATCACAATATTTGGAGTTAGAATCCGAAATTCAGGGTTATAATTTCAGTATTGAAATCCGAACTTTTCAGCGCGACATAAAAGACATTTTAGCCCTGTATGATATTGAAATTAAGTACGATCGATACCTCAAAGCATATAAGATAGAAAGAGATGAGCAACCCGAAGTAACAGCTAGGATACTTGAGGCTTATGACATCTTTAATTCACTTAATATAAGTGAGCGCCTTTCAAATCACATCCATTTTGAGAAACGAAAACCACAGGGTACACAGAACCTATACGGCCTGCTTCATGCCATCCAAAAAAAGGTACAAATACTCTTTGTCTATGATAAATTCTGGAATGGAGAACTAACAAATCGCATTGTTGAGCCCCTGGCCTTGAAAGAATTCAAGCAGAGATGGTACCTGATTGCCAAAGATCTCAAGGACGCAACGATCAAGACCTTCGGCCTGGACCGGCTGTCAGAATTGGAAATATCTAAAACAACCTTCCAAACAGATAAAGAATTTGATCCCAACGAGCATTTCAAATATTGCTTTGGCATAGTTGGGCCAAACGATACATCCCCCGAAGATATATTTCTACACTTCAATCGCATCCAGGCAAAATATATCAAATCATTACCCCTGCACGAAACTCAGGAAATAATTGAGGAAAATGAAAAAGGTCTCCTGATAAAACTTAAACTCTTTATATCTCTCGATCTCATTATGGAGGTGCTATCCTACGGCGACAGCGTGGAGGTTTTAGAACCCACAGATCTTAGAGAAGCAGTAAAAGGGATATATCGGAATGCACTTCTAAAATATCAGTAGATAGGTTTATTGGATAATTGAAAAATTGCATCTTTGATTATTCTAAATATTTTCAGCAATTTGCGTCACCGGGTTGACGCAATTGTGAATAATTTTAGTCAAACAGCTTTCAATCATCACACAACGAACAAATCAATGAGCAAATCAGCACTTCAGCACTTCATCACTTTAGTCCTCACCATCCTCCTCACATCAACAACTAACGCGCAGAATGTAATATTTCAGCTGGGCGAGAAGGATCACAACTATCAGGAATTCGCTATGGCAAAAGAGAGTTATAGCAATTTCAAGAATGATGCATTTTTCGTTGTTGGAGCGTCCGACCCGGCGATCGACTGGCCATATATGCATCCCGGTCCGGGCGATGGATGGGCAGGTAACCGTGATCATACTTATAGCCTGATTTTTGGCCTTTCCGATACCAAATCCTCAGGAATGGCCCGACTGATAATAAACATGGTGGACACACATAACGGAAATCCCGGAAAAGTGAAAATCAGGATAAATTCTTGTGAGCTGGAACATAAACTTCCCAATGGCGGCAGTGATGAGTCGATTTATGGTGATCCGGAGAAAGGAAAACCCTATGAGTGTATTTTTGAGATCCCCATGGATAAGTTCAAAAAGGGAAATAACAGTCTGGATATAATTAAGGATGATGCCAGCTGGTTCCTCTATGATGCTCTGAGATTAGAAGTGCCAAAAGGCATACGTTCAACAAAAGTTGTGGATTTCTTGGAGGTGGGTGATCTTCGCTTTGAGCCTGGAGTATTTAAGGGGATAAAAGGGAATCAGCAGAATTTATCTGTAGAGATTAGGTATGCAGGACCGGAAAAGACTGTTAAATGGACGGATAATATCTCTGAAGATTCTGAATTTAACCTGATGACAGGGATACAGCGCATCAAAATGTCAATACCGGAAATCCGGACGGAGAAGAATTACTCTTGCTCTATCAAAGACGGCAAAAAAACGCTGGCTGTGTTATCGGATACTTTAAAGCCGACAGAGCATCGAACAATATATATCTTGCCTCACTCCCATACTGATATTGGTTATACTGATATACAGACTGTTATCGAAGATCGGCAGGTGGAGAATCTGAAAACGGGTATCCAATATGCTAAAGAAACGGCTGATTACCCCGAAGGCTCACGGTTTGTCTGGAATGTGGAAGTGGGCTGGGCCGCTGATCTTTACATGAGTCGCCTGGGAGATAAAGACAAGCAGCTTTTTCTTGATGCCCTCAAGAAGGGATGGATCTCACTAAACGGAATGTATCTGAATGAATTAACCGGATTATGCCGCCCTGAGGAATTGCTCAGACTTTTCAGGTATGGCACCAAACTGGCAGAGGAAACCGGTGCAATAGTTGATGCAGCTATGATCAGCGATGTGCCCGGATATACCTGGGGAACGGTTACGGCTATGGCTCAGGCAGGGATCAAATATTTCTCGGTGGCGCCTAACTATTTCGATAGGATTGGAGATATCCTCGTGAAGTGGGAAAACAAACCTTTTTACTGGGTCTCGCCATCAGGAAAAGAGAAAGTTTTAGTGTGGATACCCTATAAAGGATACGCCTGGTCGCACACTATCAATGAGCTTAATGATATTCATGCTTCAGCCTTTTTGAAAGAACTAGATGATATGGATTACCCCTATGATATAGCCTACATGAGATGGAGCGGTCATGGTGATAATGCAGTACCCGAAAAACAGATCTCCGACTTCGTGAGAGACTGGAATGATAAGCATGTCTGGCCGCGCTTCGTAATATCCTCCACCGGGGAGGCTTTCAGGGCCTTTGAGGAGAAATATGGCGATCAATTGGAAGAATATTCGGGCGACTGGACTCCGTATTGGGAAGATGGGGCAGGCTCGTCAGCTTTGGAAACCGGCATGAACCGTAACACATCAGACAGATTGACCCAGGCTGAAGCTCTGTACACAATGACTCCCGGAGCCGACTACCCTGTTGAGGAATTTGAAGAGGCCTGGGTTAATACACTTCTTTATTCCGAGCACACCTGGGGAGCGTGGTGCAGTATCACCGACCCTGAAAACCAGCAAACTGTTGATCAGTGGGATATCAAAAAGGGCTATGCCGATAATGCCGCCAAACAGAGTAGGGATCTGTTATACAACAATCTAAATGATGGAGAGGGAGATCAGATTGAGGTGATCAATACTACAGGATGGAAGCGATCCGGATTGGTGAAAATTAATTCAGCTCACTATTCAGAATTTAAAAGTGTCATCAGGGGGAAAGGAAATTCCTACCCGGTTCAAAAGCTATCAGATGGCAATATGGTGTTTTTTGCAGAGGATATTCCAGCTTTGTCATCTTACAGATTTACAGGCTCAATGAAAGCAGCAAAACATGAAGGGAACTACCCTGCAGCTATTATATCCGATGAGTGGATTATGGAAAACGGTCTGGTTAAAGTAAAAATCGACCCAAAAAGCGGAGATATAACTTCACTAAGTGGATCGAATCCTGATATTGACTATGTGGATTTACGCTCTGGTGAAGCCATTAACCAATACCTCTTTTTCGAAGGCAGAGATCTTGCAAATCTTGAAAGCAGCGGGAAAGCGGAGATCAGGGTATTGGAGCCAGGCCCTCTTTATGCTGTTATTGAAGTTGTATCGGAGGCCCCCGGATGCAACAAGCTGATCAGAAAATATAAGCTTGCAATGGGTCAGGATTACCTGGAGATCGAGAATATAGTCGACAAAAAGAGGGCTCCCATGCCTGAGAAAATTGGCGACTGGTATCTAGCCCAGAACGAGAATAAGGAAAGTGTAAATTTTGCCTTTCCATTTAATGTTCCTGATGGTGTGATGCGACTCGATCTACCCATCGGCTCTATGATTCCATGGGAAGAACAAATCCCAAGTGCCTGCAAAAACTGGTTTACTGTTGGCAGATATGCTGATGTCTCAAACCAAAAGATCGGGGTGAGTTGGTTTACCCTCGATGCCCCCCTCGTTGAGGTAGGTGAAATATCTGCAACAATGGTCGGCTCCCAATCCGATCCCGAAGTATGGAGAAAGACAGTACAGCCCACGCAGAAACTCTACTCCTGGGCCATGAACAACCACTGGGGGACCAATTACCGGCAATATCAGGAAGGACTGGTAGTATTCAGGTATGCGCTAAGGCCGCATGATGGATATGATGCAGCTGAAACCTACCGTTTAGCCACCGGAATGACGCAACCATTAATACTATGTAGGGACGGGGCCTCGCACCCATCCGTGAAAGCACCCGTAAAAATTGACAGTGAAGGTATAGTATTGATCTCCATCAAGCCGGCTGATGATGGTGAAGGTTTTATCGCAAGGTTTTATAATCCAGGCTTGGAAACAACTAAGGGTGTGATTGATGCGATGGGAAAGAAAATCTATCTTTCAAATACGGCCGAA
>CAYUNU010000339.1:0-4592 GCA_964446195.1 uncultured Porphyromonadaceae bacterium
AATTGCTTATTGATCCTCTTACCAGCGGCCTTAGGAAAGGGATACATAAGATGATTGAAGCAGACGCCACCGTTCTTGATATAGCTTGTGGCACAGGGTCTTTGCTAGTCGAAATTTCTGCAGATATTAAATCAGGATTAGGCATTGATCTTAATGCTCCAAAAATCGAGCAGGCTAATAATATCATCAGGAAAAAATATATAAACAACATCAAATTCATGGTGGCGGATGCAACGCAATTAGAAAGCATCTTTGAAAATAAATTTGATTATGTGGTTTTATCTCTGGCTTTACATCAATTTCCCGAACCACTCAGGAGTGAAATTTTGCATCAAGCTATTGCAAGCGCTAGATATGTCATTATTGCCGATTACTCCGTTCCTGTTCCCGGGAATCTTTCCGGTTTATTATCCAGATCTATTGAAGGTATAGCAGGGGCTGAACATTTCAATGCCTACAAATCCTATGTGAAAGCTAATGGGCCCGAGGGCTTATGCGAAAAACACAAGCTAAAATGTATTGCAGAAAAGAAGGTAGGCAATGGTGTTTTCACGATAATGAAAGTCAACAAACAGTGACAAGCTGATATATCACATTGAATTACCTTCGCGCCTTAGCAGCTTCTTGCTTAGGAAGAACAAAAGCATCAACTGTCTCACCTTCAGTATCTATGATTGACACATCGAGGTTTTGACGAGTAACTTTTGTATCCATTATCATTTCTTTGCCGAGGACAATAGTTGGGAAATTGTATTCATCTTCACCTGCATCTATCCTATTGTAGCGGTGTTTATGTCCATTAATCACCAGGTCGATATTTGCCTGATTGAGGATAGGTCCCCATTTATTGTATATATCGTAAGAGCCATGTCTGGTACTATCATTTTCCATAGGCATATGAGTCACAACGATCCGATAATCAGCATTGATAAATGCCTCCGTCTGCACCTCTTTCACAAGCCAATCTGCCTGCTCACTACGATACGCATCGAAATCAGCCATACCAGCATATACAGGATGATCATCTGGTTTATCTTCTCCACCATCTAAAATAACAAAGTGCACACCTCCATGATCCAGGGAATAATAGTTTTGGCCCGAATGATGGGGGAAGTAGGACATTATCTCTCTGGCCCCGGGTCCTCTTGTTTCGTGGTTACCTCTTATATAGATGAAAGGCTCATCCTTCGCAAAAGTCTCAACAGCAGCATCCAAAAAACCCTTAAAGATTCTTTTCTCAGCTCCTATCCAGCTGAGGATATCTCCATTAAGAAACATAAGATCAAAATTGTCGAGTTTCTTCACTCTGTTTACAACATACAGGACATCAGCATCCTCATGAAGGTCGGCCACAACACCAAATGAAAAGTTTGATGTATCCGGATTTAAAGTCGTGAACTGCTGAAAATCACCAACAACTGTTTGTCCATAAATTACTTCATATGGATCGTATTGGAGAATTTCCTTTGAATTCACTCTGTACCTGTAAGTTTTTCCGGGATCAAGATTATTTATCCTGATGACATGTTTTTTCGTGTTAGCATCAATAAGTCCGATAGTACTGCTTTTAGCAATTTTGGGGTATCCTCCCCAGGTTGGGAAAGTCCCGGATGGTTTATAATCCGAATACTCCACCCACGAATAGGAGTTTTTGTTAGTGAACCATACCACTGTCATAGCATTATCTGCAGGATCAACCAGGTAGGGTCCGTGGTTTATTTCCAGTCCGTTGGGCTTAGCCATCAGGTTGATATAATCTCTGAATAGAGCTATCTCTTCGGGGTAGTAAGCCTCATGATTGGATGAAAACAGATCATGCTGATAAACATCCGGTTCTCCCCTGCCCGGTCTCCATCCCCAGGCCAGGTGTGTTTGTGTTTTTCCGTTTACGAGCCCCCAGTGCATGCATCCTGCATTTAGCTCTTTAAAAACCGGCAGGCAAGTTGGGACTGTTGAATTATAGACGCGGTTCATCCATTCAGTACAGATCACTGGTCGCTTATGACTTTTCAATTCCATTATTTGCTGTCTGAGCTTATCAGCATCGCTATAATTATGGAAGGTAATCACATCACTATTTTCAAAAATTATCTTGTCGAGTTTCTCATTCCGGTTCCACTGAGCCAGTGTCAGCGGTTGTTTTGGGTCCACCTCCCTTGCCCACTCAAAAACCTTGCTGACAAGAGGTATTGTTATATCCCCCAGGCCACCGTTCCCGGGCTCATTATAGACATCCCATATCCATACTCGTTGATCACTTCTAAAAGCCAACATCACATCCTTCACATAGCTCTCCAGTCGGGGCCATGTTTCCGGGTCTCTCACCATATCGTGCCCAGGGGAGGGAGTCCAGCCGTTGGCATACCATCCTTCCAGCACTTCGGGCTGCTGGCCGTACCAGGGATTTTTGAGGGCTTCATCGTTACCGAAAGCACAATCGTCGAAGAAAGTGAACATCACCTTTATACCTCTATGCTCACAAAGCTCCAGGAAGCTGTTTAGTTCATCCTTAAACACATCAGGATTATTTTCCCAGACTACGAATGGCAGAACCACTCTAAGCACATTAAACCCTATCTCTTCGGCCATAGCCAGTTCTTTATCTATCAGATCCCGATCAAAGCAATAGGGCATCCACATCTCCGTGTAGCTTATTGCGTTAGCAGGAATATAGTTAAATCCGCAAGGCCAGACCTGGGTCTCGTACCATTCGTTAGCTTTCTCTTCCGACCATCTGGGGGACATGGTTTCTTGGGTGAAAGAAGATGCAGATACCAGGACGAGAACCAATAGGCTTATCAGGTTTTTCATATTAGATGAATTTGGGATACTAAAGTATGAGAATTTGGTGGTATTTTTTCCAACCGAGTATACTTTATGCATCTATATTGATAAAGGATGGTAATAACGAAACTATTCCTCTAGCCGCCCAAACTAATAAATAGATGCATATGAATAATAATAAAAAGCCAGTAAATCTGGTACTAAGCACTCGTTTCATTCTACTGAAGATGAAGAAGGATAATGCTGACATCCAGTTTCTAAGAACATTAAGATATGCAAGATGGGACTCAGCAGCGTTTTGTTGGGTGATTAGCAATAGACCTGAAAATTTAAGTCAAATCAGGACTTACTTTGGGAGTCGAATAACTGAGGAGCAAGAAGAAGATTCAATTGCGAGTAATGTTGATCCAACATTGTCTAAGAATGCTGATTATCAGGTCTTAGTAGTTGTTAAATACCATAGTGGTAGGGTAAGGTTAATATTTCGATATAGCAAAGATTTAGTTAAATTAATCAAGACCTTACCATTTTATTCCTGGGATAAGGATAACAGGTGGTGGACGATTGCGCATACAGAATCAGCTCTTTCGCAACTGGAATTGTTTTGCCAGCAGCAGGGTTGGACTTATAAATATTTAGAAGACATTAAGTATCTCAACCAGAAGCCAAGACTCAAGCCAGAGGACGTTCCTAATTTCAGGCAAGTACCCAAGGAGTATTTTGATAAAATGTCTCTTTTACGATACAGTCAGAATACCATCAGGACATATGAGAATTGCTTTTCGGAATTTATCAATTACTGGAATACCAAGGAGTTACTTTCTATTGACCAAAATGATATCCAGCGCTTCTTAGTATACTTGGTGCAAGAGCGACGAGTTTCGAGTTCCTATCAGAACCAGGCCATTAATTCCATTAAGTTTTATTACGAGAAGGTATTGAAGGGTCCCAGGAGGGTTTATTACATAGAGCGTCCCAGGAAAGAACAGACATTACCAACAGTTTTAAGTGAGGAAGAGACTGCCTCCATTTTAAGCGAGGTAAAAAACCTGAAGCACCGATGTTTATTGATGACATGTTATTCCGGAGGATTGAGAATAAGTGAGGTTCTAAACTTAAAACCCGCTGATATTGATTCCAGTCGCATGCTCATTCAGGTCAAAGGTGGAAAAGGAAAGAAAGACAGGGTTACCTTGCTATCGGTTAAACTATTAGAACTACTGAGAGAATATTACAAGATGTATAAGCCAGGGGAATACTTATTTACCGGACAGATGGGAGGGAAATATTCATCAAGGAGTGCTCAGAAAGTTTTAAAAGAAGCCACCAGGAAAGCAGGTATTAAAAAGAAAGTCACGTTACACACACTGCGTCATTCATTTGCTACTCATTTATTAGAAAACGGCACTGATATCAGGTATATTCAAAGTTTACTAGGTCATGCCAGTCCGAAGACCACACAGATCTACACACATATAACGACAAAGGGGATTGATCAGATTCAAAATCCTTTAGATAAATTAGAAATTTAGAGGCAAATGATAATTAATGAATTACAAAATTTGTACCTTCGTGATTACCTAATGATCTTGAACTTAAAAAAAATCAAACAGTTAACCTATAGTGAAAATACCCGAAAGTGGTCAACTAGCGACTCGTTAGAGCCAATGCGGAGAATAAAAACTCTAATCTCATTATATTTGCGGAGAATAATTTGTATATTTACCGTATAATGTTTGATAAATATGGTTAAGTATATTTATGAATATCCCAATTGGCCAAGATTTGAATGGGATGAGCAAAAGGTG
>CAYUNU010000340.1:0-4575 GCA_964446195.1 uncultured Porphyromonadaceae bacterium
ATCCTGAATCACATTAAATTCCGGTGAGCTGAATCCCGGACCATCAAACTCTTTTCTAAATGATACATTCTCAATTATCCTGATGACGTGCTCAATAGTCTCCTCATCCACATCCAGCGATACCAGGAATTCCTTTGCCAGAGCAGGCCCAACTGTCTCATCCCCACCGGTAAACTTTGCATCAGCAATATCGTGCAGCAAGGCTCCCAGCTCAACAATAAACAGCTCGGCTCCTTCCTCAAGAGCAATAGTCTTGGAAAGCTTCCAAACCCGGTAAATATGCCACCAGTCATGACCACCTTCAGCATTGGCCAGAGTTTGCTTCACGAAAACTTCTGTGGATTTTATTATTTCACTTTTATTCATAGATGTGTAAATTGGGAGATGGTGAGAATGGTATAAAGTAGATTAATCAATCTGTTTTCAATTTGCTGTAAACCTCGAGGTCGGCAAAGATATTGCCGGTCAGTAACTCCCCTGCCCTTTCTATGCCTTCGAACTTAAAACCTAATCGTTTCGGGATCTTAATGCTCGGCTCATTTCCCACTGCACATTTTACTTGTATTCGATTCATTCCGAGCTCATTAAAAGCAAAATCGCATAATTTATCAACAGATTTACTTACTATTCCCTGTTTCTGATATTTTTCCGACAGCCAATAACCAATCTCAGTTTTCTTGTTTGCCTTATCTGTACTTTTCAAACCTATCAAACCAACAAAAAGATTATGTTTCCTGATGGTGAAGGTATATTCAAACCTATCTTCGGGGGCATTTACAACAGAATTGACAAAAGCTTCCGTGTCCTTCAATTCTTTCGTAAACTCAACG
Organism: uncultured Porphyromonadaceae bacterium; assembly: GCA_964446195.1. Taxonomy (GTDB): domain Bacteria; phylum Bacteroidota; class Bacteroidia; order Bacteroidales; family UBA12481; genus JAUVKA01. The sequence continues at coordinate 831 of CAYUNU010000340.1, forward strand.
AAAGGAAGCCATCTTCCTAAATACTCTCTTTGCTCATCAATGGCGTTGAAAATATCTACGGAATCCGACAACTCCAGGAGTCTCAATTGTATTTCCTGATCTACTTCAATTATCATTCGAATCTATTTTTTAGAGATCAATAAAGATAGAAAAAAGGTATATGGTTCTAGAGATAACCCAGCTTATCAGCCAAATAGGTCAACACTAAAGATAAAGAAAAAGCTATTATAGGCGCTATTAGCCACATCACAAAAAATTGCCTGACCTTTGTCTTTTTGAAAATGTTCTTAGGTCCCAGCTTGGCAACCCCAATACCTAGTATTGCGGCTACATTCAGCTGAACAAGAGATGTTGGCACACCTTTTACAATCGAAGCAAACAATAATAAGCTAGCAGATATAAAGGCAATTATAACCGCCTCAAACTTACCAAATAACACTATCTCCTTACCTGTGTTCTTAACAATTTTGTAACCGAAGATTGAACTCCCTATACCAAAACACGGAGCAATAATCAGGGTGGATAAGATCATAATAATAATGAATCCATCATCAGCTGAAATATCCAATTCGTTAATTGTCATGGAAGCAATTGGACCCGCGGCATTTGCAACATTATTTGCGCCTATCGCAAAGGCCACATACAAGGACATAATGATTAGTAATCCCTTCCAAACAGGTTTGAGGTTTGCATTCTGAGCCCTGGGCATAGTCAGGCCCCTCTTCCTCATTGGCTTGTAGATATATTTGCCAAAGAATAGGCTTAAAACAAAAGCTATCACAGGTAAAATAAACCACATAGGGATTATCTCCAATAAAAGCTTGTTAGAATCTAATTCATGAAAGTATAATGCTGGTGCAGTAACTGCGAGAACGGTAGCCTGACTGGTTGATTGAGGAATACCTGCAATATTGGCTATCAATAGGGACACTGCTACTGAGAATAGAATTATTGAAACAATTGTAAAACTCATCATTTCAGGATTCAATAGCCCCTTTCCCATGGTGGTTGCTGTCCCCTTTCCCGCTAAGATTGCGCCTAAAAAAACCATGATTCCAAAAAGTCCCGGAATAAGATTCTTCCTGATAACATTAGCTCCATATGCAGCAGAAAAAGCAGGTGCCGTTCCACTGCCACCCATAGTCATGGCAAGAACCATTGCCACAATGTAAGGTATCAGTAACTGGTTAAATATCGGTGAAATCATTTGATTCGTTGTTTATTGGTGTCAGCTCAACACATCTATATTTCCTTAAGCACGTCAACCCCGGAATCATTATCGTACTTCAAATCAAAGCCTCTCTTTTGAAAAATCTTTATCATATGATGATTATCAGTAGTAGTCTGGGCTACCACCTTTTTCAAGTTCCATCTATTGGCAATATTCAAGCAGAAATCAGTTATTCTGTTACCCAAATCTTTAAACTGCCAGGCATCAACTATTAAAACTGCATATTCAACTGTCTCGTGCTCAGGATCAGCAATCAACCTACCAACACCAATCAAGTGCTTCTCGTTGTTCTCTTCAATCTCTGCCACGATAGCAATCTCCCTATCGTAATCGATATAACAGAACTTTGTTGCAATCTGATGAGAATTCCAGTGGAACATGTACCTGAACCTTGAGTAAATAGATTCTTTGGAGCATCTGGAAAGCATCTCCAGCCATAATGGCTCATCTTCCGGCTTAATAGGCCTTAAGGTTATATCTGTATTGTCTAAGGTAATACGACTAACATATTTTTCGGGGTATGGTTGCAAAGCCAGATGAGAATATTCTTTCTTCTCCTGCCCGATCTCGGTATCCAGATCCATATCCATTACAATCCTGGCATCCAGAGCAATACAATCATCCTCAGTAAGTAACAGAGGATTAATGTCCAGCTCCTTTATTTCCGGAAAATCTGCAGCTATGTAGGACATCCTGATGAGCATCTCGATGAGCTTATCCATATTCATAGGCTTACTGCCCCTATACCCCTTTATCAGAGGATAGATCTTCAGCGATTCAATCATTTGTCGGGCCAGAGCCTCATTCAGAGGAGGAAAACCAATGGTCCGGTCGTGGAACAGTTCAGCCTCAGTACCGCCCATACCCACCATTATAACCGTACCAAATACCTGATCCTTCTTAATACCCATGATCAGCTCCAGCTTGTTGTCGGTACAAACCATTTTCTGCAAGCTTATACCTTCAATTTTTGCATCAGGCTTCTTCTCTTCTACACTATCAATAATCTTGTTAAAACTATCTTTAAGGCTATTCTCATCTATGACGTTTAGGATCACACCTCCAACATCCGATTTATGGCTTATATCCGGCGAATGGATTTTTAAAGCCACAGGATAACCTATCCCATCAGCTATCTTGAGAGCCTCATCTATACCTCCAGCCACTCTTGGCATTGTGGTATTGATAGAGTACTGCTCCAATAAGCTTTTTGATATATTCTCAGGCAGTATCTCCATATTCCCGGGAAGAGAATCAAGAAACTTTATCCTGATTTTTTTTCTGTCGATATGAAAATCAACCCTCACATCCTTAGGCGTTTCATATAGACTCTCCAGGTTCCGTGAATATTCAACCAGTGTGATAAAAGCTTTAATTGCTTGTTCCGGTGTGTGGTAAGCAGCAATACCAGCATCCGCCAGGATATTCATTCCTTCCTTCATCGTTTCGCCTCCAAGCCATGCTGTCAGGATGGGCTTTGATGTACTGTCTTTCAACTTGGAGATCTCTCTCGCAGTAGAGCTGGGGTTTGTCATTGCCTGCGGTGTAAGAATAACCAATATGGCATCAACACCATTATCCTTCAAAACTATTTGGGTGGCTTTGGATATTCGTTTCGACCTTGCGTCACCCAATACATCAACGGGGTTAGCATGCGACCATGATGCGGGAAGATTCTCATTGAGTAAGCGAAGTGTCTCTTCTGAAAGCTCAGCCAGGCATCCATTCAATTCTATCAGTTTGTCGGTAGCCATTACCCCCGGACCACCGGCATTGGTTATTATTCCCAGGTTTGCACCCTTCGGTATCTTTTTCCTCCCAATCAATTCGGCACAATCAAATATCTCTCCAATATCATTCACCCTGGCTAAGCCAACACGCTTGAAAGCCGCATCATAGATCGCATCTTCAGATGCCATAGCCCCTGTATGTGACGCAGCTACTTTAGCCGATTGAGGAAATCTACCGGCTTTGTAAACCAAAATAGGTTTATTGCGGGCAAAAGCCCTGGCAGCCGACATAAACCTTCTTGCTTCCTTTATCGATTCGACATATAAAATGATGGATTCGGTTTTTTCATCCTCACCTAAGTAATCAATAACATCTCCAAAACCCATATCCAAACTGTTGCCCAGGGAGATAAAGTGCGAGAAACCGATCCTGGCATCTATAGCCCAATCCAGAACAGCCGTGCAGAGAGCACCCGACTGAGACACAAAAGCCAGATTGCCCGGCTTTGGCATACCAGCAGCAAAACTAGCGTTTACATTATTTACCGGTGAAATTATCCCCAGACAATTAGGTCCCATAATCCTAAAATCAGGATAGATCTTAAGGATCGATGTTATCTGGCCTTCCAACTGTTTCCCTTCATCACCCGTTTCACCAAATCCGGCAGTCATTATAATCGCACCTTTAATACCAGATTTGCAACAAGCTTCGATATCCGAAGGAACCTGCCCGGGAGCCGAGCAAATAATTGCCAGATCAGGTTTATGTGGGAGATCATTTATC
>CAYUNU010000341.1:0-4568 GCA_964446195.1 uncultured Porphyromonadaceae bacterium
AACCAGACCGTCTATTGCTGTCGATTTTACTACTTCAATCAAATCGAGTAATTGATTATGGTTTAAATCAGGAGATACCTTGAGTAATATTGGGCTTGCAGAATTATTATCTTTCCTGATTTTCAAGAGACGAAGTAAAATCTCACTTAAGGAATCCTTATCCTGTAATTCTCTAAGGTCAGATATATTAGGGCAACTCACATTGACTACGAAATAATCAACATGTCCTAGCAGTTTTTCAAAGCATATAGCATAATCTTCAAAAGCCTTTTCATTTGGAGTTAAAGTATTCTTGCCAATATTACCTCCTAAAATAATGTCTCTTCTATTTTTCTTTAATTGTACAAGTAAAGCATCAACCCCATCATTATTAAATCCCATTCGGTTTATTAAGGCCTGGTCTTTCTTAAGACGAAATAGCCGTGGTTTATCATTTCCCTTTTGAGGTAATGGAGTTACAGTTCCTAGCTCTAGAAAACTAAACCCAAGTTTTCCCATAGCCTGGATAGCTATTCCATTCTTGTCCAATCCTGCAGCCAAACCAATAGGGTGAGGAAAACTTAGTCCTAGCAGCTCAATTGGTTTATCAAACCTCTTTATCCTTCCTGAAATTATTTTCATTAATCCAGGAACGTGATGAAAGGTGTTAAGAAACCAGAAAGTCAAATGATGAATTACTTCAGGATTAAATAAGAATAAAATTGGCCGAAAAACTTTTTTATATATCCCCATATTTAGAAAATGCAATGCGCTGCCAAAGTTAGAAAAATGCTAATATTTTAAGCTGGTTTCTCTGGCTTGTATACCTGATATGTAGAATCGGAATAAAATATTAAAACCTGAGAGACATATCTAACGGTTTTTTCTTCAATTATATCCTCATTTACAGGGATTTCGGGTGCTTCCTCTGGTAAACTTACTTTTTTCTCTTCAAGGGATTTCTGATTAATAGTACTAAATAGATCTTGTGAGATAGATACTGGTTCAATCTCCTTTTCATCTTCCTCAAAACTCTTATACATCATTCCTTTACCAAGAATTAACCACTCAGGATTGATATTAGGGAAACGCTGTAAAGTCTTAATAACAAAGTCAAGGCTAGGATTATTGCGTCCATTAAGTATATGGGAAAGACTGCTTCTCTGAATCCCTATCTCATCAGCATAGCTACTGTGGTTAAGGTTTTCTTTTTTTATGACTTCAAGTATTCTTTCAAGCATAATACAAAAGTAAAACAACCTATTTACATTTGCAAATCACAAATGTAATCCCTAGTGTTTACAGTTGTTTCTTTTAAGTTTCACAATTGTCAACCGTACAAAAACTTGAGGTATGATATTTATGAATAGTAAATGCATTCAGCGATACTTAAATGAAAATATCAATATTTGAATAGAAATATATGCGATTATACTTATTAATCAAACAAAGTATGCGTATGCGCATATTATATTCTCAAGAATATGTATGTTTTGAACGATTTTAGGCCATATCAATGACACATAAGCCATCTACATGGATAATGGGATAAAACCTGTCTAAAATAGACTGATTTTGCTAAGTAAAGTGTTGCTTCAATAATATTACATATAAAGCTGGTTATCAATGATTAAAGCATCTTAAATTCACACATGTATTGTACATTATATCATATTCCTTAAATCAGTGAATTAATGTTTATGTTTAACTTTAGATATTAGCTTCCTTGCCACTGGTTATCTGACGATTATGGATTGTTAGTCTATGTAAGTTAACTCCACGATAACTGATTACATTCGTAGATTACAATTGTCTTTATGGAATATCGCGAGGATTACAAATGTGTAATGTTCTCATGTATACGCCTGCTTGTAGTTAGTATACATTGTACACAATTGTAAACTTTGGATTTTAAAAGTTTGGGCTTGGGGATAGATTATATTTTCTATTTAATATCATGCAGGTATATTATTTCCTTATCAAAATTTAATTATGATAGAAAATCCAGTATACCCTCTCCAGAGTTGAATATTTTGGAGTGTTTTGATATATAACTTAAGAGGATTGTTTTATGGACGGGGAATACTAAGAGTTGAATTACATTATTCCATTTAGGAACAATCAGTTATAAAGATATATCCTGAAGATAATTAAAAAATATTTTTGTTTATGTAGAGAAAATTGAGCGGGAAACGGGGATCGAACCCGCGACCCTCAGCTTGGGAAGCTGATGCTCTACCACTGAGCTACTCCCGCGTGCAATTTTATATTTTGCAAAAGAACAAAAATTATGTGTGATATAAAATGATGTAAGAGCTAAATAATTTTGATATTATCTACTTCCCCTTCAGTTCTTGCGATAATTGTTGAAACGGTTGAGTCTCCTGTTACATTAACAGCAGTTCTAAGCATATCTAGAGGACGATCAACTCCAAGAATAAGAGCAAGTCCTTCGACAGGTATACCAGCAGAAGTTAAAACTATAATAAGCATAACAATGCTACCTCCGGGAACGCCTGGGGATCCTATTGAGGCAAATAAAGCTGTTAGCACGATAATTAGTTGCTGTCCGAAGCTAAGATCAATACCAAATACCTGGGCAATAAACACCGCTGCAATAGCCTGATAACAGCTTGTACCGTCCATATTTATAGTTACACCGACTGGTAGTACAAAGTTTGCAACACCTTTTGATACACCTATTTCGTCGGTGACTTGTTTCATAGTGACAGGCAATGTAGCAGCACTGGAGCTAGTTGAAAAAGCGACCATTTGCGCTGGAATAATTGCTTTAAAAAACTTCATGAATTTGACTTTTCTAAAGAACACCTTCAGGAAAAGTGGATAAAACGCAACTATCATTATAAACAGTCCTAAAACGACGGTTAAAAAGTATAGTCCCAAGGCTGTAAATAATTCGGTATCGCCTGAAAAATCAACAATAAGAGCTGCTAACAGAGCGAATACGCCAATAGGAGCAATCATCATTATAATATCTATTAATTTAAGAATGATGTCATTAAGACTGCTTATAAACTTCTTTACCGGTTTAACCTTATCTTTTGGCAATAATATCATGGATACAGCAAATAATATTGCAAAAAGGATAACCTGCAGCATCTTAGAGTTATCCGACATTGCTTTGACTATATTATCGGGAACTATATCAACAATAAAATACAGGGGTGATTCGTCCCTTAACTCATTGGCAGTCGACTGATTGTTTTCAACAGTAGCTCCAAACTTCTCCTGATATTCAAGTTTTTTTTCATCAGGAAAAGTATTTCCCGGTTGAATAATATTAACAAGGACCAAGCCTATTGATATTGCAAATACTGTGGATAATATATATAAGCCCAATGTTTTAAGACCCATTGAACTCAGTTTTGATATATTACTTAGTCCAGAAATACCTTTAACCAGGGAAACAAAAATCAAGGGAACAGCAATAACTTTAAGAAGTTTAAGGAAGATTGTGCCCCAAGGTTTAATCCAATCGAGAGTGAATTTTTCGAGATTAAAACGAACGGCGAATAGTCCCCATGCTATTCCTATTGCCATTCCTATCATTATCTGAACGAATAAAGGTATTTTCTTCATAGGATAGAAAAATTAGGCCATAAAGATAAAAGAATATAGAACAGGTTCAAGTCACAATTTCAGAGTCTTTATCTTGTAAATCCTCCTTTGATTCACTAAAATTTGCTTTAGCGGATTCGATGGTATTTGATTCATCAATTTCGAACTCAAGATCATCAGGATTTTGTTTCATTTTTTTGAAACTAACCATTGACCATGCCATTACAGCGCTGCTAACAATAATTACTAGCAAAAGGACTCCTTCAAATTTATCAAAATCCTCAATATGATATTCTTCAGGAATTCCAAAAAAGAGTAGTATTGTAATCAATCCCCTTGGTGCAATTTGCCATTGAGGGAAAGCGGCCTTTTTGAAAAACAAGGTAAGCAAGATATATCTGCTAAAAAACAGCAAGGCAAGGATTATTATACTAACCATGACTACTTTAGGGTCATGAATTGCTCCAAGACTTATACTAAGACCAAAAACCAGGAAAAAAAAGGTTCTAACAATAAATGATGATTCCACAGTTATCAAGGAGAAGTCGCTATAAATTTTCTTGATTGCCTCCTGATTGTAGTATTTCTGCAACTTTCCTCCTGTAAAAAGCTCACTATTGCTAAGAATCAGTCCGAATACAAGAATAAGCAAAAGAGAAGATAAATGGAATAATTTCCCGGCACTATAAAGCAGCACTAGGACTGCTATTAGAAGAAACAGTTTAGTTCCTCCTTGTATTTTTTGAAATAGATATAGCAATCCATAGCCTGCTACAATCGACACTATTATAGTTAATAACACAGATCCTGTTATACTCAATGCAAGGCTTTGGCCACTTTCCTCTCCTACTTGAATCAGAAAATAGAATATCATAATTCCAAGTATGTCGGAGAACGTGCTTTCATAAATTAGAAATTCTTTCTTTTGGTGGGGAAGGGTCTGCACACTTGGAATAATTATTGCTGAGCTCATAATTGATAGAGGAACGGCATATAACGAGGAGATAAAC
>CAYUNU010000342.1:0-4566 GCA_964446195.1 uncultured Porphyromonadaceae bacterium
ATTATTTTACTTGCAGCTAACAGAAGCGGTAAGAAATATTGCGCATTTTGAAATGCCACACCAATCAGATTGCTGCCACCATTGAGTATTAGTTTTAGTGTTAAATATACTACTTGTCGGGCATGGTTCTTTAAAGCTTGTTGTATGCCGATTTTATCCAATTATGATACCGACTATTTTGTCGATTACGAGCTTTCTCAAATTCGCTCTATCTTTATCAAGGACATAAATAGAAATGGAACAGTCTAATTCAGGAAAATACAGAACTTTTGTCCCCCAAAATCCTCCATGCCCATATGCTTTTAATCCTTTATATTCTTCTTGAGCCACCCCTAAATAATACTTCTGCTGTACAGAATCATTCGTGTGAATCTTTGTGAAAATAAGGTCCAATACAGAGGGATTTTTGATTATTTTATAATTGAAAAGCGAATAATAAAACCGGGCTAGATCTTCTGTATTGCAAGCAATTCCGCCACCTCCATATAAATCCCATGAAATATCATGATTGTATGAATCCCAGTTATACTCACCCCAATATTGATGAACTAACGATTCTGTTTTTTTTGGTTTTTCTTCAAGAGTTGGAAACCAGGTGTTATTCAGCCCCAAGGTATCATATCGAAGAAGCTCGCGGATTGCTGTATAAAAAGGTTTCTGCGTAATATTTTCAATTATTTCAGTAAGCAATAGATAGTTAGCATCTGCATAACTAAATGTTGCGCCTGGAATACCTAAGGGCTTACCCAATTTTATAGCCCTTTCTAATTGTTCGTCTCTGGTCCATCTGTGCTTTTGGTTTTCATTTACAAAATCATGATAAGCTTTCTTATTTGCATAGTCATCGATTCCACTTGTATGCGAGAGAAGGTGTTTTATAGCAATGGAATCTAGGGCATATCCACCTTGAATAAACAAGTTTTTTGTTTTTTCGCTTAATAATCCTTCAATAGGCTGATGAATATCAAGTCTTTTTTCTTCCACCAGGCAAAGAATTGTTGCAGAAACATAGGATTTAGTGCAGCTCGCAATGAGAGCTGGTTGATTTGGTTCTAATTTATTTTTTGTGGTTTTATTTGAATAACCACTGGCTCCACTCCAGGAAATACCTTGTTCAGGATACTCCACATGCACCATTATTCCTACTGATGTATGGTTTGCAGTGTATATGGAATCAATTATAGCTTGAAATTTCGTTTCGAGAGTTTGTGAATAACTCCAAATACTGGTGAATAATAGTCCTAAAAATAACAGATTGATTCTTTTTCTCATTGAGCGACATTTTTAAGTTGTTAAGTTTTGAAAATAATATTTTTCAGATAGATTTCATTTTTGTTTCAATACATTGGTAGCGGCAGTTTTTAATGTTTCATTCTCCTGCCAGTTTGAAATGGTTCGAATAAACGCCTGTTTTATTGGTGTTTACTTGTAGTTAGTGTTTTGTGCTTTTTATTCTATACCTTCCTGCACCTACTTTAAATGCACCATCTTCAGTTTTTGTCTCAATTAATTTTTGATTGCTTAAATCGATAATTTCCATGCTTGAACTTTTATATACATCGGGCATAATAATTTTTGCAGATGTAGCTTCTGGAATATCAATCGTTAATGAGATAGAACTCTCAATAAGTTCCCATTCAGACAAAATGATTCCTTGTGGAGACTTATACGAACATTTTACCCATTTAATATCACCTACAGGTTTTGGCGCGATAATGATATCTCGATATGCGATAGAATTAGCATCCTGATAAATACCACCTAAACCCGAATAAAACCACTCCATCAGATGTCCGAGCATCATATGATTATTCGATACATTAGAAAGTGCAGCCCAACTTTCAGTTAAAGAAGTTGCTCCTTTTTTAATTTGATATCCATAACCGGGTCGATCACTCCTGTTATTCATTTTGTAAAGGATATCAGATCTTCCATTTTCGCTTAATACACGAACCAGGAAATGATAACCAATATCTCCAGATGTTAAGGCATAGTCATTGTGTTCTATGGAGTCGATGAGATTGGCAAACACTTTTTCATTATCCTGCTCCGGCAATATTCCAGTGTAGAGAGCCATTGCATAGGATGTTTGGCTTCCCGTTGAACAAAGGCCCGTATTGTGATCGTAAAACTTCTTTTGGAAGGCTTCTTTAATTTCTGTCGCCAGACTACTGTATTTCCTATAATCAGAAGTCTTGTTCAGCAGTTCGGCTATTTTCGCAACTGTTAAGAGGTCATAAAAATAGATGGATGTGGCAGTAAGAGCTTTAGGCGTTAATTGCGCTTCTCCGGGTTGTTTTGGACCAAGGTCAAACCAGTCGCCCAAACCATGATACAGGATATTGTTTTCCAATTTGCGACTCAGATAGTCGACATAGCGGATCATCATTGGATATGCTCTTTCAAGCACCTCCTTATCACCATACCACCTGTACAGCTGCCAGGGAATAATTACTGAAGCACTTCCCCATTCGGGAGAATCACGAAAACCTCCTTCAAAAGGCACATATTCCGGTGCAATGTCCGGAACCAAACCATTTTCGAGCTGAGAATCTATCATGTCATTAACTATTTTACTGTACATGACATGGATATTATAGTTGTAGTGCATCGAAGGGCCGATTAGATAAGTTTGCTCCAGCCAGCCAAGTTTTTCACGGTGAGGACAATCGGTGGCCACACTGGCCATATTGCTCTTTATACCCCAGTTAATAAGCTCGAATATCTGATTAAAAAGAGTATCCGAACACAGGAATGTTCCCACGCTTGGCGCCGAGTTACGCGTATGCACCATATTAAGCTCAATTATTTCGGTTTTTGCATCGACATTAGCAGGTTCAATAATTTCAACATCGGCATACCTGAATCCGTAGTAAGTAAATCTAGGCTGCCACTCTTCAACACCTTCTCCTTTCAGGGTATAGTTAAACTCATATGGGCCACCACTGCTTTTTTGAGAAATGTTTCCATCTTCATTTATCAATTCATCGGGGAGTATTCTTACTTGAGCTCCTTTATTTCCTTTAACTTTCATTGAAATAATCCCGGAGGCATTTTGCCCAAAATCATAAATTGTTTTTCCTGTCTTGGATTTAAAAGTTCTTTGAGTGTTGAATTCCTGCATAAGCTTAAGAGGAAAATCTTCCTCAGGAACAAGTTCTTCCGCTGCATTATCAATCAGAACAGGAACCTGCCAGCTTGAATCTTCAAATCCAAAATTGCTCCAACCTTTCTGCTCCAGTCTTGCATCATAATCCTCACCGCCAAAGATGCTACTGAAGGTTATAGGGGAGGGCGCTACTCTACAATCTTCATCCGAAACAACGTATTTTACTGACCCGTTTTCATATTCTATTCGGATATTAAAAATTACCATGGGGTAGCCGTAGGCAATGACAAGTTTACGATAGCGTTCACGATTAATGTTATAAAAACCATTTCCTACAAGAACCCCCAGAGCATTACTTCCATTTTTCAGGTTCTGAGTTATGTCGAAGCTATTGTACAATCTTCTTTTTTGATAATTTGTCCATCCCGGTGATAGAAATCTATCTCCCACCTTATTCCCATTAAGGTATAGTTCATAATGCCCTAATCCACATATATTTATTTTTGCACTTTTGATCCTGTGGCTCAGGGTAAAATCTTTTCGAAACATGGGCACAACAGAACGTATCCGGGCCTTGTTGCCCAATTTATCTCCTGAACCATGCACTCCTGGTACAAGCACCAGCTCATTCTTAAGTTGTTCAAGGCCTATCCATTTAGCATCGGTCCATGTATCGATATTTTCCTGACTTATGCCTTGAAAACATAGTAATATCAGCGATGGAATTAATAGTAGTCCTGTTTTGCTCATTTTTCCCTCCTAAATTGGCTGCAGTTTTTATTGTCAATAGTATTTGTCAATTCCACCAAATCCTTTTATCAGCTTATTCTCTTTTGTCTTTTCAATAAAATTATTCAATCGTTTATCAAATTCATCAGGTCTTTTTCTTGCACTGTCAATATATGCAATTCGGATTCGTCTATAAGGCTCTGAAAAATTCCGATAATTCTCCCAAACCGTCTTATCTGCTTTTAATTGAATAATTAAGTCTTCTGGATAAATAAACTCCTGTTGAATTATTTCTGAAACTTTATACCTAATTGAGTCGTGAATCAAGTCGTTCTTATAGAGCAATTTTAAACGTTCAATGTTTGGTTGTGAGAAGGAAGAATTCTTTCGCCTTTTACAAAATCTTTGAATAGTCGTATCATTATTTAATGATTTAACGGTGCTGTCAATCCATCCAAAACAGAGAGCTTCCTCAACCGCATCATTATATGAAATTCGTTTCTTTCCAGTCTTCTTTAATGGATATTCCAACCAAATATAATCTTCGTTCTTAAAATTTGTTTCGAGCCACTTTCTCCATTCTTTTCTGTCAATAAAGTATTTAGTTGATATTTCGTTCATTTCTTTAATTGCTGCCAACGGCAATTAGTTTATTGTTAGCTGTATTTAATTCTATTCCACACTGTGTAAAAAGATAATTAAATGCGACTTCAAGAACTTTATCGACA
>CAYUNU010000343.1:0-4556 GCA_964446195.1 uncultured Porphyromonadaceae bacterium
TTATCTATCTAAAGGATCTCAATTAAGCTATTCAAAAGATTTTAACCAAGAGCTCAGGCAAGTCAATATTATTGGCGATGCATTCTTCAAGGTAACAAGCAACCCTGATAAACCTTTTATAGTTCGCACAGGTGATGCTAAAATCCGAGTTACAGGCACCTCTTTTCATGTTTCTGCTCCTGTAAGAAAGGACGATGTTGAGGTTGTTGTCAGGTCAGGCAAAGTCCTTTTCTATAATAGCGAAACATACTCTGAAAATTCATTCAAAGTAGGACTTGGCCCTGGTGAGAAAGGAATTTACTCCCAGAAACTCAAACAGTTGAATAAAACCTTTGATAATCAATACAAAGACTTATACAACAATTAATATTACACAATTATTCACATAAACACATCACCATGAAACGTTTAACACTCATTCTGCTAGCCCTGTCTTTCCTGGCGACTCCTGCAATAAAGGCTCAGAATTTACAAGCCTTATTCTACCAGGCGAGTTTTTTCAACCCTACAGAAGGCCCTTACGTAGAATCATACCTTAAAGTATTTGGCCCCTCCGCTACTTATAAGCTTAACAAAAATGGCATGTTTCAGGCATCCCTGGAAGTATTAATAGTATTTAAACAGTCTGATGAAATAAAGGATTTCAGGAAGTACAATCTCATCAGTGAAGAAATTAAAGACACAACAGTTGCAATGCCAAATTTCATTGATCAGCAGAGAATACCATTGCCTCCGGGGATTTACCAAATGGAGCTTACGCTTAAGGATAATAATAGCAAAGATGATCCACTGGAGTTGGCCGACATGATTTCGCTTGAGTACAATCTTCAAGACCTTAGGTTCTCCGACTTTCAGTTTGTGGAGAAATTTTCAAAAACTGAAGAGGAAAACGTATTGACTAAGAGTGGATTTGACTTAGTCCCATTTGTTGGTGACTGGTTCCCTCAGGAAATGAAAAACATAACTTTCTATATAGAACTTTATGGTTTGGATAATAAAATTGGAACAGGAGAAGACTTCCTTTTTAAATATTACATTGAATCATTTGAGACAAGCGTATCATTCGATGATTATAGCTTCTTTCAAAAGCAGCAAGCTGCACCGGTAAATGTATTATTGAATGCTTTGTCTATTGAAAACCTTGCAAGTGGTAATTACAACCTTGTTGTGGAAGCTCGTGACAAGAACAATGAGCTTATTGACATGAACAAGATCTTTTTCCAAAGAAGTAATCCGGGAGTACAGATTGAACTTACCGATATCGAAAGCGTTGACATCTCTTCAACCTTTGCGGAAAAAATCACAGATGTCGACTCACTGCGCTTCTATTTGCTCAGTTTGATGCCAATTAGTGACCCAATGGAAAAGCAGTTTGCAAGTAATGTAACACAATCTACAGATGTAATTAAAATGCAAAAATTCCTGTATAACTTCTGGGAAAACAGGAACAAGGATTATCCCGAAGCTGAATGGAATAGGTATAAGTATGAAGTTAAGCGAGTAGAAGAAGCCTTTGCAACCAGAATCAAACCAGGGTTTGAGACGGATCAGGGACGTGTATGGCTTAAATATGGTGTACCTGATGATGTAGATGACAGCAAACATGAGCCAAATGCCTATCCATATGTTATATGGCACTATTACTCCCTGGGGGATCAAACAAATAAACGCTTTGTCTTTTATAATCCTCACCTGGTTGGTACTGAGTATATTCTATTACATTCAGATGCACGCGGCGAGATCTTCAACCAATACTGGCAGGTAGATCTTCATGGAAGAAATACCAACTTAAAAAACTACGATGAGTTTGATTTTGATAAGGGATGGGGAAGTCGTTCTTCAGAAGGATTTATCAAATAAAAACCCTTCTATAGAATGCGAAAAATTCTTACGAATTTTCTGTACATAACAATATGGATTTTGAGCCTTCCCCCGCTCAAAATCCTTTATTTTGTAAGCTGGCTTACCTACATATTTTTGCATTATGTTAGTCGCTATCGCAATGATGTTATTAGCACCAACTTGCAAACATCTTTCCCTGAGATCAAGGAAAAAGATCTTAAGGAGCTGATCAGGAAATACCATCGTCACCTATCCAGCGTTTTTGCAGAATCATTGAAGGCCATGCATTGGACTGTTGATCGCATGAAGAACAGAATTGTCCTTAGCAACCCTGAGCATGTGGAGACTCTTCTAAAATCAGGAAAAAACGTTATAATTCTGGCAGGTCATACAGGGAATTGGGAATGGCTGCCTGCTCTTATTGCACCATATGGTTACGATGTACTAGGTGTATATAAACCTCAAACGAACAAGGTTTTTAATGACCTTACATTCAAAATCAGGAAAAAGAAAGGTGTATTACCTATTTCTATGCGAGAAACTGCCAGAGCTATTAGAAAGGCTGAAGAAAATTCAAAGCCAAAAGCCTTATTGCTTATTGCTGACCAGATACCAGCCAAACCTGACATTCATTTTTGGGCTAAGTTTTTGAATCAGGAAACGGCCTGGTTTACAGGTGGTGAGAAAATAGCTCAAAAATATGATCTCCCGGTAGTTTTCATGAAGGTACTAAAAACAGGATCTGGCAGATACGAAGGAACGGCAAAAACAATTAGTGCCACTCCAAAAAAGGAAAAGGAGGGTGACATTACCAGAAAGTATATCGAAGAACTGGAGAAAAATATAAAAAGTCAGCCCGAAAACTGGCTTTGGTCGCACAGACGTTGGAAACACCAACCTGAGGATCTATCTTTGCAGCAATGGCAGAAATAGATATTGTTATATTAAACTGGAATGGTTTGCATTTCCTAAAGCAATACCTACCGTCTGTCATCATGCATACAAATGAGGAGGAAGCCAGAATTGTTGTGGCTGATAACGGCAGTAGTGATGGATCCCTTGAATGGCTGGAATCGAATTTTCCAGATAGAATCAGAACTATATCTCTGGATCGGAATTATGGGTTTGCCGGTGGCTATAACCGTGCCCTCGAGCATATAAACAGCAAGTACACCTTAGTGCTAAACTCCGACGTTGAGGTTAGCGAGGGCTGGCTGGAGCCTCTTCGTAAAGCTATCGAGCCAGATAATATTGCTGCTGTGATGCCCAAAATCAAGTCGTTCAATAAAAGAGCTTTTTTTGAATATGCAGGAGCGGCAGGTGGCTTCATCGATAGATGGGGCTTTCCCTTTTGTCGTGGACGAATCTTAGATGAAGTAGAAGAAGACAAAGGCCAATATGATGAAGCAAGGGAAATATTTTGGGCTACTGGAGCATGCATGTTGATAAAAACTGAGCTTTTCAGAAAAGTTGGAGGATTCGATGAATTCTTTTTTGCGCATATGGAAGAGATTGATCTGTGTTGGAGGTTGAAAGCAAATGGGTACAAAATATTATCAGTGCCATCATCAACGATTTATCATCTTGGAGGAGGAACTCTTCCCAGTGGCAACCACCGAAAGACATTTCTCAATGTCCGGAATTCTTTGCTCACTCTATATAAAAATCTTCCTCGCAAAAATCTTTGGAGCATTCTGTTAGTAAGAATGGTACTGGATGGCCTGGCAGCAATAAAATTTCTTTTTGACGGAGAGGCAAAAAGTTTCCGGGCCGTTATCAGCGCTCACCTGGCCTTCTATAAAACGAAAAAAAGATATAAGAGCATCAGGAGGAATAGCAAGAATCTTGTTTCACCCAATTCATTAAACGGATATTATTCACGAAGCATTATTGTTGATTACTACCTAAGAGGAAAAAGAAAATTCTCAAATATCAACCTACAGAATTTCAAGTAGTCGCTCCATCTTCATCCCCCTTGATCCTTTCAATAATACAAGAGAATCTGCAATAGGATTCTCTTTCAGACTATCTATCAAAGAATGAAGATTGGAAAAAACAGTTATTCCAGTATTTTGTGCAGCTTTTTCAAACTCTGTACCGACAAGGTAAATATCACAAAACGAAGGTTCACTAACCTCCTTAACAAGCTCTAAATGTGCATCATAGCTATAGGCACCCAACTCAAACATATCTCCCAAAATTGCTACTTTCCCCTCTGCCTTTATCTGCCTGAAGTTAGTGATTGCGACCTTCATACTATCAGGGTTAGCATTATAGGCATCAAGAATCACTTTGTTTTTATTTGTCTCCAGATATTGTGATCTATTCAATCCAGGAAGGTAGTTTTCGATAGCCTGATCAATGGTTGTTTTGTCTATTCCAAAATGCCTGCCCACGCAGATTGCAGCTAAAATATTGTAAAAGTTAAACCCTCCAACAAGCTTAGATATTGCTGTATTCCAGCTTTCACTATCGGGGAAGGTTCGCCATTTTACTGCGGCAAATATTTCTCCTGATGGGATCCCACAAACATCCGAATAAACAACCTCGCCATAAGTACACTTATCCAGGTCTTTTGCTAAACCTGACAGGACTTCATCATCGCTATTAATAAAAACTAATCCTGATTTAATCCTGATATAATTATATAACTCATTCTTTGCTTTAATAACCATTTCGGGTGCTCCAAATCCTTCCAAATGGGCATTCCCAAT
>CAYUNU010000344.1:0-4555 GCA_964446195.1 uncultured Porphyromonadaceae bacterium
AAGTATAATACTGATCCTAAAAATGGCAGGAATAGCACAATAAGTACCCATAAAAGCTTATTGTTACCATCAAAATCATTTCGAACAATGTCTATAAGGGCGACAAGGGGGAGTAAAAAGATGAATCCAACTATCAGGAGAATCATAAATAATCCCATACCACCGAAAATTAAAGTTAATAACATAATTGCAGGCTAATAAATTTGTTAATAAAGATAGGAATTACGAATTACACCGCAACATGGCTATAACTTAATTGCCGTGAAATAGAACTTTTTTGATTTTTTTACGTTTAAGACTCAAGACCATCTATAATCACTGTATGAAATATTTTTTGTTAACCCTTGTTGGGCTAATTAGTTTATCTATTTTACCTTATTCTGGTAAGTCACAAACGGATTTCCAGCCTGCTTTAGGCCTTGGTATTAAGGCGTCTACAAATGGGTTTGGCGGGGATCTTATATTTGCTTTTAGGGAAAAAGTAAATTTTAGGTTAGGGATGGATAAGTTAGCTTATAGTCGAAAAATAACTTTCAGTGAGAATGGTATTGAATATGAAGCTGATGTAAACATTGGAACCGGCAGTATATCTCTCTTGTGCGATTATTCCCTTAGTCAATGGTTTTTTATTAGTGGAGGTTTAGCATATAATCTCTTTCACAGCGAGGCCATTGGTCATGCTACTAGCTCACTACCTTTTGGAGATATAGAAATACCGAAAGAAAAAATTGGGAATTTTCAGTTTGATTTAAATCCAAAAGTCAGGATTTCGCCCTATCTTGGAATAGGTTTAGGGCAAACTTTAAATACGAAAAAGCGTGTAGCTTTTGCTTTTGAATTGGGAGGTATCTATCAGGGATCTCCTGATATCACTATTCAAGCAACCGGGCTTTTATCTCCAACTGCAAATCCTGATCAGGGTCAGGAAGGTAAGCTGGAGAGGCAGATAGATCAGTATTATATATATCCAATACTTAGGTTCTCTATTTCTTTCAGAATATTAAATTTTTAAAGAGTATAATTTGAAATCATAGATCTAATAAGATGAAAAACGCCATAAAAAATATAAGCATGCTGACTTTAGTTTTGAGCATGTTGCTTGCTGCTACTAGCTGTGAAGACTTATTTAATAATCCGATGAAGGATAAAGAGAGTGGTGAGAATATTACACTTCTTTTGCTGGATCTTAACTTTATTGACACGAAATTACAATTCTGGTTTGTTGACGCTGAGACAGGCGAACCGATAGAGAATGAGTTGATTGAGATGCATATATGGGGGGATGATGCTGACAGGTTGATTACTTTCAGGGGTGAAAAGCCTGATGTATTCAGCACAAATATTGGCTATTTGGAGCTTGGCTATGATCCAAATTTTGTGGTTAGCAAGGATGATCCTCTCTCAATAACGATAATGGCTAGTGGTAAATCCGGAGTATCGGCACCTCAATTTCTGAGTTATACTACAGATGGTGCCAAGGATATTATCATCAGGATGAATAAAATGGATCTGGTGGAGCCTCTCAAAACAGGTTCATTAGGAGAACCTTATGATATTTATTATAACGGTGATTTGAACTCCTCCCAATTGATGTTCATCTCAGATATAAGTAATTCACCAACGGGAACGGATTATGAGTATATAAACCTGTATACTGCTCTGGCTCAGGGAAATATTCTTTGTGATAACCTTCAGGAACCGTTGGTTTATGCCGATTATGGCGTTTATTATACCAGTTTGCTTGGTGCTGATGTAGTACCACCGGCAGTACCAGTAAAAGAGGCTGGCCTGTCTCAGGGGGATATGGTTTTCTCTTCAGTTCTGAAATCAGGAGTAGCCCAATGTGAAACAGGTTTGACAATTAGCCTTGATGCTTCTGAGGGAGGAGCCGGGACTGGTAGTTTTTCATTTTTGATAACATATTCAACGGGCGACACAAAGTCAGGACAGATAAGCGGGTCGTTCCCCTTGGAAGTACTTATTGAACCACTGTATTACAACGAGGATGATCCTTCTGTAGTGGTACAAGTCTTTGGTGATGCTCAATATGATATACCTTCAGGAACAGTTAGTTTGGCAAGTCCTTGTGGTGAAACAGTGGAGTTTACAGCTGTGGCTAAAAGCAATCTCCATACCTATAAATTTATCACCCAGTACCTTTGTCCAGATAATCCCGTTGGTTTAGCTTTAAGTGTTAACGGTCAGTTCAGATTGGCTGATTCGAATGACTTCTGGACTTCCTTTCAGTTTGTTGAAGGAATCTGTGAGCTCGAACTGGTACCGGATGAACAATATGAATTCAGAGCAGCCATTGATGATGTCTATCATTACTATACTCTTCCAACAAATCAGGATGAGTTTGAGAAATTTCTGGAGGAAAATGAGGGCGAAGATTATACCATTCTTGAGCTGAGTATTAATCAATTGGAAAACAAAACAGAAATTTACGCTGTTGTTGAAGTGAGTGAATATATTTGTGATAAACTAAGTGGAAGTGGCGGGGACAGGTAGCTCTAGCTATATTAAAAAAAGCCTGCAAGAAGGATTTCCCTTTTTGCAGGCTTTTATTAAGAAGGAATAATTATCGCTCTATAAAATAATCCACCTTATGGATCTGGACATTTCCCGCTTCAATATCATACATAGCGACGTCATACAATATTCCACAATCGCTCAGCTCAGTCATCCAATAGTGCAATGAAATTTTATCAGGAGGATCTATACCTTCCCCATTATCCTGAACAACAATATAGCCATAGTAATCAGGTGCTTCAATACCTGTAGCTTTAGTCCATTTGACCAGTAATACGGCCTTGTTATCGGGGAAAAAGGAAAAACATAATACATCCCCTTTTAGAGATGTCTGGCCATGATTAATAAGTTGGAAGTGACCTTTGACGGATCCATCAGCCTTTTTTATTGCATTAAATGAAAACGTTCTCCAAACATCTCCTACATCTCCATAATCACGATGAATATTACCGCTTCCAGTAACGGATGCTATCACGGCATTTTTCCCGGCCTTGAGTTCCATTTCATTTTGGACAAGGCTGTCAGTTGACACCAAATCTTCTTCGCATCCAGAAAATAAGGACACAGAAAGAATAAGAACAAAAAGTTTAAACATTCTTTTCATAACGATCATATTAAGTTAATATAAGCACATAAAACATAGTGGCTGCGTAGCTCAGCCTGCCTACAAGAATCTAAGATATGTCCTTCTGATAAGGCATAAAGTTCGGACTCAATGTGTTAGCTTACCTAATTTACGAAAAAATAATGAATTAAACAATATGCAGTGGATAGCAGTTTAGATAATTTTGATGTATTAATTGGCTGAACCTCTATTTGTTATGTATGGTCATATTACCACTTTTATTTGCAATCGTATTCTAAATTTGTAGGATAGCCATCCTTGGCTGGGATCGACTGGATAGGGTAGTCGGTGCTATTGTAAGTGTATGATGTTTCTGTGATATGGGAAGTGGAGTTAGAAGTATAAGTGAGTTTGGTGACATTGTTCTGACTAAGCATCGCAAGGGAACCATAGGAAGTAAAGGCAAGTCCGAAATTCCCTAGAGGGGCTTTTTTATCATCGTACTCATATTCTGTTGTGGATGAGGATCCTACATTGAAATTGTTGGTGACTTTTGAAATGTTGTCTCCAGTCCATTCAATGAGGCGTGTTGCATATAGCTTATACTGTGAGTCTTGTGGATTGAATAGGTAATCAGTGAGTTTAATTAATTTGTTGCCTGAATACTCTGTAACTGTGAAAACCGGGTTTGAGTTGGCGTTTGCAGGCTCGTATTTTATCGTGTCGGCCAAGTTACCATCGTAGATAAATATAAAATCACCAATCTTTTCTTCGGGATCGCTGTAAAATTTAGAATAGGAAGAGATTTGATATAATAAATCATTGTTATAGCTCATTGTCCATCTGGAAATATAGGGGGCTGGATCTAAATCATAGCTTTCCCTTAACACTTCGGTTAGTTTTCCTGATGAATCATAGGTGAATTCAGTTTCTTCATGGGCAGGATCACCGGGTATAGACATAGATGTGCTCAGGAGGATGCAGTCGTTCTTTTCGGGATTAAGAATCGGGTTTATTATTTCACAAGAGTTTAAAAGAAAAAAGGAGCACCCTAAAAGGATTAAACTTGATTTTTTCATAGCGTAAAGTTTCTGAGTATTAAAGATATACTTTTTTTTATTTCTTAAATGAATGAACTTCTTTGTAATATTCTATAATCAATTTCGTCTTATCAGAAGAAAAGCATATTTTCCTCTTGTTTTGAAACTTAACACCATCAAGATCTATCTCCTTGCTAAATTTATTGGAATTTTTTCAGTATTTCCAATTTCCGCTAATGAAAAAGTTGATCTTACTCCAACCAATAATCCCCCGGTGCTAGATGGGGTATTGGACGATGATGCCTGGAAGGGTGCGACCATATACTCAAATTTCAAGACCTGGCTCCCGGATTTTAGTCAGGTTATGCCAGAAAAGACAATAGCATATGTTACTTATGATGAAGAAAATCTATACTTC
>CAYUNU010000345.1:0-4526 GCA_964446195.1 uncultured Porphyromonadaceae bacterium
GTCAGCTAAAGCATGAGTGCTTCGCTGTGAACTGGCAACATAAGGAATTATCCTGTCCGGTCCATTCAAATACCCTGTGTAGAAATCTCTGGTGAAATAAGTCCAATCAACAATACCTTTTGAAATATCATACCAATACCATTCCTGTAATCTAGGTTGCAAGAGCATTCTGGAGAGATGAAGGTTCGACAAACCACCCTGGGCAAAGTAATCCAAACCCCTTTGATGACTAACTATTTTCTCCCAATCGTTCCTTGTTGGGAGCTCCCAGCCTGGAGGGCAAATTCCCTGTATTGAGGAAGTGTCGTGGTTCATCAATTCCATCCAATCGTAAAAGGTGTAATATCCACCAAACTCTCCTTTTAGATCAGGATTATCACTAAAAGAATACTTCTCTACGACTCCATTGTCCTGTGCTGTATCGGTTACGGTGATGAAATCTCCATAATTCAGGTTTTCAGCCATCCATTCCAATCCTGATATCATTACCGTTTTATATACTTGTCCATCTCTGGGATCAGTGAAGTGTGAAGTATCACTATTAGGACCATAGGTTTCAAAAGTCAAAGAATCCCTATTTCTCTGGTCAAACCTGTCAGAGATTTCGAGTATTACAGTGTGAAATCCTGATTCACGATAAACATGAACATAATCTGTCTTGCTTGTAAAAGGTGTTTCCCACACACCATCTCCATTTATGTCCCATCTGAATTTAATTATTCCCCAAAGGCCGTCTGAATCATGGGACCCCGCTCCACTAAAAGTATACCAGACTGTAGAATCCACCCTCATGGCAGAGCTGGACAACTTAACCACCGGTGTCCCAAAATCCTCAGGAGGATCTCCGTAATAGTCCATTTCACATGAAAACAGTGCAACAAAAAAACCTATCAGAATTAAGAATCTTTTCATACTCAGTTTCAGGCAGGTCTTTGCCTTGATGATAAATGTAGGGGGACTATACGAAGGTAGTAATTATTCCGGTATTCGGTTATTCAATCATTGACGGACGGGCACAAGGCTCCGTCCCTACATTCATTTTCCAAATTCCCGAATTCCCGAATTCCCCAATTCCCCAATTCCCTTTTTTTCCTACCTTTATTCTCCCCAAAACCTGTCAATTATGATTAAATTTTTCTCTTTAAGATTTTTACGAATTCTATTACCTACCGCCCTGATAGTCTTATCGTTCTCATGTTCAAAACCTAAGCCCGACCTTGACTCCCCTTCAATCCTTTGGTTTGACCGCCCGGCAAGTGTTTGGGAGGAGGCTACTCCTCTTGGTAATGGCCGCATAGGAGCTATGGATTTTGGTCAGGTTTCACATCAGGAGATACAATTAAATGA
Organism: uncultured Porphyromonadaceae bacterium; assembly: GCA_964446195.1. GTDB lineage: Bacteria > Bacteroidota > Bacteroidia > Bacteroidales > UBA12481 > JAUVKA01. The sequence goes on from CAYUNU010000345.1 coordinate 1,348, forward strand.
GGAGAGTCTTTGGGCAGGTGAGCCGCAAAATGAATTGCCCGAAAATGGCAAATACCATATGCAGCAATTCAGAAAGATGCTCCTGGCCGAAAAATATCAGGAGGCATACGATTATGGTATGGAAAATCTAACATTCAGGCCCACTTCATTCAGGTCGTACCAAACACTCGGAAACCTTACTCTGGATTTTGAATTAGAGGATTCCGCAACCAAGTACAGCCGTGTACTAGACATGGCAAATGGTATTGAAACGACTGAATTTGAAATCGCTGGGGTGAAGTATATAAAAAGGCTTCTTATTTCAGCCGTAGATGACGCATTGATGCTTGAGATTACCTCCTCTCAGAAAAAAGCACTTAACCTCAAGGTAAATATTGAGAGAGAGATGGACGCAAGTGTTTATTTTCCTGATGATAAAAACATCCTGATGGATGGTCAGATTATCGACATCCCCGCTCCGGAGGCCTATGACGACAATGCCGGAGGGTCTGGCCCAGGGGGAGAGCACATGAAGTTTGCTGCAAGGGTACATGTTAAAACCAAAGACGGAGATACAAAATCTAATCCTGATGGGATCCAGATTACTGGAGCATCAAAAGTATATATCTTTCTAACAGCTGCCACAGATTTCAATGTTGAGAAACTTAATTACGACAGGAGCATAAATCCACTGGCAATTACAAGTGAGATAATAGAAAAGATTATAGCAAAAACCCCAAAAAACATCTTTTTAGATCATGCTGCCGAACACTCCGGCTTATTTAATCAGCTTAGCCTGGATCTTGGTCCCACATCAGCGCCGGGGCTAAGCACCTATGATCGACTCAAAAGAGTTGGAGGTGGTGAAAATGATCCTCTTTTGGATGCCCAATACTATCAGTTTGGAAGATACCTCCTGATGAGCAGTTCACGGGCACCGGGTCGCCTGCCTGCCAATCTCCAGGGAATATGGAATAAGCACATGTGGGCTCCCTGGGAGGCTGATTACCATCAGAATATAAACCTTCAAATGAACTATTGGCCAGGCTTGAGTGGTAACCTTGAAGAAACATTTCCGGCATTGACCAATTATCTCGTACCATTATATAAAAGAGGTGAAACGACTGCCGATTCGCTTTACGACTCTGATGGTTGGATTGCACATATTGCAGGGAGCTTGTTCGGACGAACTACTCCAAGTGGCTCATCTCTCTCTTCCCAGATGATTAACGGCTATGGCTTCCCTCTCGCGGGAGCCTGGATGAGCCTGACCTTATATCGGTATTTCGAATACACACTGGATACATCATACCTGGCCAAAACAGTCTATCCCCTGATGCAAGGTGCAGCACAGTTTATAGAAGACTACCTGATGGAACATGAATCAGGGTATTTAGTTTCAGTTCCCTCGTCCTCCCCCGAAAATAACTTTATCGACCCGGCAACAGGCAATTCACAAAGGCTAACCTACGGTGCAACAATGGACAATCAAATAATCAGAGAGGTACTGGGGGCCTGTGTAAATAGTGCAACACTACTAAATAAAGATCCTCAAAAAATCAGGACCTGGGAGAATATTATTTCAAGAATTCCACCAACCAAAATAGGAGCAAACGGCACCATCATGGAATGGATAGAGGATTATGATGAGGTCCAACCCGGGCACAGACATATGTCTCATCTATTTGCCTTACACCCTGCTTATCAGATTACTCCTGATGAAACACCTGAAATGGCGGAAGCAGCAATACAGACACTCAACAGAAGACTGTCACACGGTGGTGGCCATACAGGCTGGAGCAGGGCCTGGCTTATTAATTTCTATGCCCGACTTTGGAAACCGGAAGAAGCATATAAGCACTTACAATTATTGTTTCAAAAATCAACCAAGCCGAACCTCTTTGATAACCATCCCCCATTCCAGATAGATGGAAACTTTGGAGGGGCAGCTGCAATAGCTGAGATGCTTGTCCAAAGCAGACCGGGAGGAACGATATTCTTGCTCCCAGCACTTCCTGATGCTTGGCCAACCGGCTCAGTAAAGGGGATAAAAGCCAGAGGGAATATCAGTATTGACATGAGTTGGGAGGATGGGAAACTAAATGAAGCAAGCTTAATATCACCCATTTATCAAAAAATTTCTCTCATAATAGATGGAAAAAAGCTTGATATTGACTTACTTGCAAATAAAGCTTATACCTTTAACAATCAATCAATTTGAAGCAGATGATGAACTCATTGCTAACATATACACAAAACCTGGAAAATCAGGTTAAGGAGTGTATCCCAGGTGTTATTGAACTGGATGAAGATGCAATCCACGATTTCAGAGTTGCACTGAAGAAAACCAGGACAATTCTATACTTTCTTAATTACTGGAGCTACGGTCAAGCCAAAACAACTGGCATCATGTCCCAGCTCCGTCCCATTTACGGGAAAATGGGGAAAATCAGGGAGCTACAAACTCATAAAACATTAGTGCCTGTTTTGGGTGATTTATCTGGCTTAGACATTGCCTTCCTCGACAAGAAAATCAATTACCAAATAATCAGGAATAAGCCTTTCATGGAGAAATACAGTAAGGCTTTCAAGAGGAAAATTCCCGGTATTTACAAGAAAATATATACCCAAATTAAACGGGCAGAAAAGGGAAGAACAAGAACAGATGCTGCCGCTGATTTCCAAATCACCCTGGGCAGAAGAATACAAAAGCAGATATCGTCGGGGGCACCCGATCTTCACCGCGTTAGAAAAGCACTCAAGCAACAGGTATATATTTTTGATGCTTTCCAGGAATCCGAGCTTCTGAGCTTCTATAAGGAATTTCGCGCAGAATGGAAAATACTGGAATCAACAATAGGTGCCTGGCACGACCAGCTTGTTTTCAGAGAATGGCTTATTCCCGGACTGAAATGGAAGAGGCTTAATGATGCTCAATACAAAACGATGATCAAGCTTATTTCCTATCTCCGATCCTCAACAGGCAGAATGGAAAAGGAGCTAGTAAAGGCAATAAAAGCGAATTAATAAAGCTATAACCCAATAGCCCATGGCTTTAGCCAGAGGAATACGAACAAACCATACATGAAAACAAAACTCCTCCACATTATAATCGTCAGCAGTCTGATATGTCTGCCAAATCCCTTATCAGCCCAAGGCCAACTATCCGACTATCAAAGAGCTGAATCCATACGAGAGCT
>CAYUNU010000346.1:0-4522 GCA_964446195.1 uncultured Porphyromonadaceae bacterium
GAAGCCAATGTGTTTTTTGATATCATAAAGAATAATCATGTGGTGGAAACAATTCAGCTGGAAGTAGTGGACGATCTACAAAGAGACCCCGGGGTTTTCCCTGCAACTCCTTTTCGCTTGTATAAAACTGATTCTGTAATAGAACCCGGGAGTATCGGTTTGAGAATAGAATTACCGGAGGAGAACAGATATGTTGCTGCAACTATTGGAGTTAGAGGTAAACCTTATTTTTATTATCCTGAACAAGACGGGAAAAGGATTCTGGAGTTTTATGAAGAATATGCTGTAAGAATCAACTGGGATGGTTGTGATGAGAAGGTAGAAACAACTGTAAGGTTGAAGTACCTTGAGTTTACCGAAAATGGGATTGATACATGTAAGCTTGATTGGTTCAGAGCTCATTGTGATTTTGTATTGACCCCCGAGAGTTGGTTTGATTATATGCTTTATGCGATCAAGGATGATTATAATGTTCGTAGCAGAAAAGTTCTGGGAGTGGATATTATTGCTGCTGGTGGCAATGGCCAATTGTGCTCATACTTGGCAAAGGAAGATGATGTTTTTGACCTGATTGGAAAACCATTCTCAAATGTGACAGGAGCTTATGGTTTTGTGGGCAGCAGAGCAAGTGGAGGTCTTTTTGACTGTAAACTTAATTCTAAGTTCCTGGATAGCCTGGCTAATTCGCCTCGGCTAGAGAGATTAAAGTTCGTTTATTATTGACAGCAACCGAAGCGACCAAAATTACAGGAGCGGCAGCGACCAGAATCACGCGAACGAAGTGAGCAGAATCGCAGTGAACGCAGTGAACGAAGTGAACTAAATCGCCTTTTCTCTCAATTTTATCCTAAATTTGTGTTCCTGAAAAATTAGTATTGAAAAAAATTGAAAGATGACAACAGCGAACCAACCCGTAGTATTAACCCTCGATGCAGGGGGAACAAATTTTGTGTTTTCAGCTCTGCAGGGAAATATTGAACTGACAGATCCACTAGTACTCCCATCTAATGCTGACCAGCTGGATAAGTGCCTGGGGAATATTATCAATGGCTTCGAACAGCTAATTGAGAAGATTGGTCAGAATCCTGATGCTATAAGTTTTGCCTTCCCTGGCCCGGCGGATTATACTGCAGGTGTAATTGGAGACCTCCCCAACTTCCCATCATTCAGAGGAGGAGTACCATTAGGCCCAATACTTGAGAAGCATTTCAAACTGCCTGTATTTATTAATAATGATGGTGACCTGTACGCTTATGGTGAGGCACTTATGGGATATTTGCCCTGGTTGAACAATACATTGTCAGAGCGCGGTTCAGTTAAAACTTTCCGCAATCTAATCGGGATAACCCTGGGAACAGGCTTTGGAGCTGGTATAGTTTTAGACAAATATCTTCTTAGAGGGGATAATTCATGTGGAGCAGAGATTCATAATGCTATAAATAAGTATAATCCACTCTGGAATGCAGAGGAAGGTGTAAGCACCAGGGCTATTCAGCGAGTCTATGCTGAGGCTAGCGGAACATCATTCGATGGAGGCTTGATGCCAGTGGATATATCAGGCATTGCAAACGGCAAGAAGGAGGGGAATCAGGAGGCAGCTGTTGAAGCTTATCGCCAATATGGCGAAAACCTTGGAAGCTCAATCGCAGATATTCTTACTTTTGTTGATGGAATAGTTGTTTTGGGTGGTGGAATTGTTGCTGCCTGGGATCTGTTCTCACCAGCTATGTTCAGAGAGTTGGGCCGAAACATATATAACTTCAAAGGGCAGGTGTCCAATCGCTTATCATACAAGGTGTATAACCTCGAGGATCCTGCAGTAATGGATGAATTTGCGAAGGGGAATGGAGTGAATCTTCCCATCCCTGGCACAGATGATACCGTAGCCTATGATTCACTGGCCAGGGTTGGTGTGGGGGCTAGTAAGCTTGGTGCTTCGAAAGCCACTTCGCTAGGCTCATATGCTTACGCGGTGCAACAACTTAGGTGAATTCGTTCGCTTCGCTCACTGGATGTTCGCTCCCTGCGGTAGCTGGGGTTCACTCGCTTCGCTCTCTGGATTTCGCGCCCTGCAGTCGCTGGGGTTTTGCTTGAATGATTTTATCCCAATCGTAAACCGGGTCAATTTTTTCGCCTGGATTAACTGTAAGAAACTCTTCTTCGTTCCAGTCGCCTGAAAGAAGTTTCTTGATAATAGAAATTGATCCCGTCTCTTTAATGAAGTTTTTATCATTCTCATCCGCCCATTTTTTTGCCTTCTCAGCAAAACCTAAATGCTCCAGTTCAGGGATTTCAATATATATTATGTCTTTGTTTTGATCTTCAGTACTTTGATGCAGGCTGTCCCATAAGTACTTGCCACTTTCTTCGCCATAAATTTCAATATAATCATCAAGGCTTTGTTGGAGACCAGATTGAGCTGCGAATTCACCTGTGTCATGCATAAGGCTTGTGCCTCTCTCCATATATCCTACTGATGTAAAAGGAGTACTCTGACGGTTTTCAAAAACCTCTTTGAATTTATGACGTGATCCAAGGAAAATTGTACAACAATCATGAGCCCGGGGTATAATTATTTTCGTCTTCCCCGCTTTTAACCCTGCGGTAGAATTACCACAAAGACCGATTCCCAACAAGACAGCATCATATGCATCTGAATCTGAGCTATCAATCTTTTCTTGCAGGATTTGCCTTAGTTTGTTGGCATCATCATGAGCATTTTTTAGGGTAAACTCAATACTCAGGGTATGAGGACTATTGGCAGCGCAGAGTCCAATCTCCCTGGTTAATACCTCACAGGCTATTAGTTTAATTTTCATAATTGGCAAAATAAAACAAAGAATTGAATTTTACCAACCAGCGAACGAACCCCAGCGACCGCAGGGAGCGAACATCCAGCGGGCGAAGCGAGTGAAATCACTTCCTCTTCCGATACAAGCCATCAAACGAAGTGGAAAACGTTACCCCACCATCACCCGATTGTTCCCAAAGCTGGCGAACAGTACCGTCTTCATTTTTCGACCAGGTGATTTTATTTATTGTGCGGTTACCGTTTGGGTCAATTTTTTCTTCGCTTTGAAGAACCATCTTATTATTCTTGAATTCACCTGATAATTCCAGGACAGTTCCTTGATTGTCAATCCAAACCTGCTTCCACTTTTTATCTAGCTTATCGTAGAAATTATATGAGGTACCTGTGTAGGAGCTCTCGAAAGATTTCCAATTTTCACGAATAATACATCCGTCTTCAATTTTGGTTACCTTATTAAATCCGGCCATTTTTCCTTTAGCGTATACCACCCAATCCCCAACCCAGAAATCAAACTGCAGGTTCTCTTCGGTACAGCATGGACATGCTGGTATCTGCTGCTGGGCAAGGAGCCTTTTGCTTGCAAATATTAACATCAGGAAAATACCTGTAATAAGAACATATTTTTTCATCTCATCTTCCTTTCCGCGTAAACAAAGCTAAGGATTATATAGTGAACAGGAGGATAGGATACTAAAAATTGTGTAGCGTTCACAAATTGAAAATCAGTATTCTGACAATCATGATAAATTGTACCTTTGATAACTGTAAATCCGCCATGAAAGAGAACAGATGCCAAGAACCATATTAAGTTTGATATTATTAGTCATACCTTTTCTGGGTATGGAGGCCCAAGATGCTTTTAACCAGACTCAAAGATCATACAAGGGAAAGTGGGTTGATTCGGTTTTCAACTCCCTGGACGAGAAAGAAAGAATTGCACAATTTATTATGGTCCCGGCATGGTCAAATAGAGATAGCCTACATACTATTGAGTTGGAAACCATGATTAAGGAATATGGTATTGGCGGGATTGCATTCTTTCAAGGCGGACCAATTCGCCAGATCAATATGATCAATAGGTTCCAGAAGGTTAGTAAGGTCCCCCTGCTGATGGGGATAGATGCTGAATGGGGACTTGGAATGAGACTCGATAGTTCGATGCGTTTTCCATATCAGGTTGCTTTAGGTGCCATCAGGAATGATTCTCTGATTTATGATATGGGACGAGAGATTGGTAAGCAGCTGAAGAATGTGGGTATTCAAATGAATTTTGCCCCTGTTGTTGATGTGAATAATAACCCTAAGAACCCGGTTATCAATTATCGATCATTTGGATCAGACCCCGCACGAGTAGCCTCTAAGGGTATTGCCTATATGAAGGGCTTGCAGGCTGAAAGTATTATACCAACTGCAAAACATTTTCCGGGTCATGGTGATACTCAAACAGATTCACATCTGGCCTTGCCCCAGATAAAACATGATGTTGAAAGGCTTGATGCAGTTGAGTTGCGGCCTTTTAAGGAATTGATAAACAGTGGACTACAGGGAATAATGGTAGCCCATCTCAATATACCGGCTCTTGATCCCGAACCTGGCATCCCTACAACGCTGTCGGCAAAAGTAATAGAGGGAAAGCTTAGAGGAGAGTTGGGATTCAAAGGTTTGGTAGTTACTGATGCCTTGAATATGAAAGGAGTGGCAGATCATTTT
>CAYUNU010000347.1:0-4507 GCA_964446195.1 uncultured Porphyromonadaceae bacterium
GGGCAGAAAGTGCTAAATTTGAACGACATAACATTTAATAAACGGCTTGGTAATTTAATAGGGAGGAGCTTCGAAATGCCCAACGCTTCATACACCAACCGTTGAACGATTAGCTGCCAATTGCAAAATAAGACTTATGAAAAACCTCACATTTTTAATGCTATTATTCGGATTTTATTTGATTTCCAACGGTCAAAATAAAAAAGACAATTATTCTTTTATGAAGCTTCTTGTAACTAATCAGAAAGAAGAAGTTTTACTTTTAGGAGATGAAAATGGATTAGAAATTACTGGTGCAAGATATAATGATTCACTTTCAATATTTGAATTTGTCAATTGGATGGGAGATAGAATGGGTATTAAAATTAAAAATATAAGACTACGTGGATTATTAACATTTCACTATGAATGGAGAAGTAATCCGACAATTATGCATTACTATACAGCAGAATACGATAGTGGAGTTTTGATTCTACCTGAAGGTTGTGAAATCATTGAATGGGTCCAAATTAGCAAATCTAAAGAGTTAATCCCTTTTGAGGAAATGAATAAAATAATTAAGAAAATTAAGGATTGCGATTATTTATTTGGAGGAAGTTTCCGGATATGGAAAGACCCAATAACAGGGAAAAGGGAAAGTGAATTTATTGAACCATTTTATAAACTTAATTAAAACAACTGCTGGTAACAAGCGGCTATACACTATGCCTGGAAAATCTCAATAGAGAAAGCATTTTATAAAGTAGCTGGTGAACATTACGCTGATGTTATACAACCGCGAACGTTCGGTTTATATGCAATAAAGCTAAATGCATAACATGAAAAATATCCTGAATAGACCATATGATTTATTAGAGAGCAAGGCTTTTAGGTACTTATTTGTTTTTGGAGGTTCGGTATTTGCATTTTTATTTTTATGGATTTTTGAACCATATGGATTGTATAATCTTACCACATTTAACCAAAAATTTCTTGCTATTGGTTTATACGCGGGAATAGGATTAATCCTTATGTTGGTTTATTTCTTTTTATTGCAGAGTCTCGTTATAAAGAAATATACTGTAATAAAAACAATTGGATGGATTATATTGTCTTTCATTATTATTGGAATATCAAGTTCAATTATAAACTCATACTTATATAATAATGGTCAGTTTAATATAAAAGGGGTCTTTTATTTTCAGGGGATCATTCTTTCAATTAATTTAATACCCGTTTCAATATTTGTTTTGATTCATTACAACATCACCCTGAAAAACAGGCTAAAAGTTGCTTCTAAAATAAATTCTTCCCTTGATAAAAGAGCTGAGTCAAAAACAAATAATAAGCCGCTTGTATTAGGCTCAGATAATAAAAAGGAAGGATTCACTATAGGGCTTGATTCCCTGATATTCATCTGTTCAGTTGATAATTACATAGAGGTGTTCTTTTTAGTAAATGATATTGTAGAAAGAAGAATGCTGAGATATACTCTTTCTGGAGTTGAGAAGGATAATAGAGGTATTTCTGAGATCTTCAGATGTCATAAAAGTTACATCATTAACAAAAGAAAAATTTTATCCATTACAGGTAATGCAGCAGGCTATAAATTAATCCTTCTGGGATATGATACACCTATTCCTGTATCTCGAAAATGGAATAAAGATATCGCTTCGATAGCCATTTGATGCATTCTCTTTCCATTGAAACCAATTTCTTTCCATTCAACCCATTTATTTGCATTGCAGCCAATTCAATCATAATCTTGCCTTCAGTATTAATTTAAAATATTTAAAAATGAAGACAAGAATAATTTTAATTGTAACAGTTTGTCAATTTTTTATACTTAGCAGCTCTTGGGCATGTACTACGTTTGTACTTAAAAATGACAGTCAAATTGTGTATGGTAGAAATTTTGATTTTAATATTGGGGATGGATTTATTGTTAATAACCAAAGGGGAATTTTAAAACATGCATTTATAGGTAGTGAAAATAACCTAATGACATGGGAATCAAAGTATGGAAGTATTTCATTCAATCAATTTGGAAAAGAATTTCCATACGGAGGCATGAATGAAAAAGGATTGGTTATTGCGCAAATGTATTTATCACAAACAATATATCCCGAGATTGATCATAGAAAAGTTATTTCCCCTCTGCAATGGATTCAATATCAATTGGATGTTTCCTCAACTGTTGAAGAAGTACTCGCGAGTGACACAATTATGCGGATTTCTAAGGAAGTGCCTGTGGGTATTCACTTTTTAGTTTGCGATTCAGAAGGGAATGCTGCAACAATTGAGTTTCTCAAGGGGGAAATGGTATATCATATGGATGAAAAACTACCAATCCCATTACTAACAAACAACACCTATGAAGAATCTGTTTCTTATTTGAAACAATTTGATGTTTTAGGAGGTTCAGATACTGTAAAATGGGAAAATATTTATGATATTGAGTGGACTAACGATAATACTCTTGCAGTAAATAAAGTGTTTGCAACAGCTGCAAATAAAATGATGAACACCAAGGATCGTTCAAACTTAATTCATAGAGCTTTCGAAGTTCTCCAATGCGTAACTATAAACAATCATACTAAATGGAGTACTGTTTTTGATGTTACAAATAAAACGATATACTTCAAAAATGAGCATCGAAATGAGATTGTAATGCTTAATATTGAAGATTTTGAATTTGATTCTGAAACAAGCTCAAAAATACTAGATATTCAAACAGCTACTGCAACGAATACAATGAGTCAATTCAGACCATACACAACAGAGATTAACCGGGATTATGTGTGGAAAGCATTTACCCCATTAATGCAGTCAGGATTTATTCCGGTTCCATTACCTGATGCTGTAATTGAAGCTCATGCTAAATTTCCGGAGACGTTGAATATCCCTGACAGGTAAAGCAACTAAACCCTAACAATGGGGATAGTTCATTGGGCAGGAAGTGATTAATTGAAGGTGAGTACATTTAAAAAGCTTAATAGCGGTTTGACAGTGAAGTGCTTTGGAGTATCCCAATGATTATGAATTATGAATTATGGATTATGGATTATCTTTTTTCGTTAAAACTACAGAGGAGGCTCTGGATTATGAACTACGAACTACGAACTACGAACTACGAACTACGAACTTGGAATTTGGTACTAGGCATTAGGTACTGGGGGGCTAGGCACTCGATACTTGGAACTTGGTGCCAAGAACCAAGAACCTAGAAACCAGTGACCAGCTACCAGCGACCAGTGACCAGTGACCAGTCCCGATTCCCGGTCCCCGGGGATCGAGGATCCTCGAAAAACAATGAAATCAACCATTTCTGGTTTTTCGGGATATCCAGAAGCCAGCAACCAGCAAGCAGTTTCAGTATTGTGTAGCAGAATTTGTCCTATTTTTACTTCATGAAAAAGTTTCTCTCCATCCTCAGCATGATCCTGCTCATCGTAGCTTGCGCTCCCCGGCAAATACATAAAAAGATCAGCTTTTCCGGAATGGCACAGGGAACCTATTATGCTGTGACCTATTTCGATCACCTGAACCGGGACTTTCAACCGCAGATAGATTCTTTGCTTGGTGCATTTGATATGTCGGTGTCGATGTGGGAACCGGAATCTGTAATTTCCAGGATCAACAGGGGAGAGGAGGCTGTGATCTGCGATTCAATCTTTATCAATACCTATATCCTGGCAAGAAAGGTAGCAGAAGAGAGCAATGGAGCATTCGACTATACTGTAGGTCCGCTGGTGAATGCCTGGGGCTTTGGCTTCGAAGACCGTCAGAAAGTGGATCAGGCGATGGTCGACAGCCTGCTGCCATTGGTTGATTATCATCTTGTTTCCCTGGAAGGAAACCAGATAATCATGGAAAAGGAAGGCATTAAATTTGATTTTAATGCAATCGCACAGGGCTATTCAGTTGATCTGGTGGGTGAATTCCTGGAATCAAAAGGAATTGAGAATTACCTGGTCGATATTGGTGGAGAAGTGCTTGGAAAAGGCAATAAACCCTATGAAGGTCCCTGGGTTGTGGGTTTGGAAAAACCATCCGAAAATGAATTTTCTGAGAGGAAGCTGGAAGCAACCATTGAACTCCTCGACATGGCCATGGCCACTTCAGGGAACTACCGTAAGTTTTATGAAGAAAATGGTGTTCGCTATTCGCATACCATTGATCCCGAGAACGGATATCCCGTTACACATACACTGCTGAGTGTTTCCGTGCTTGCCTCCAATGCCGGCCTGGCCGATGCCTGGGCAACAGCCTTTATGGTGATGGGAGTAGATAAGGCCAAAAAATTATTGTCATCAAGGGATGACCTTGAGGCCTATTTCATATTTTCGAATGAAGATGGAAGTCCCGGGACTTATATTACGCCGGGAATGAAAGAGATGATCAATCAATAAACTTCAAATGCGATTTTTGATCACGCTCTATCGTTAAAACTGTTGAGCTCCGACTTCGTTCACCGAAGCTTTTCATCCTTCGCCGTGGCTTCGGATGATGAAATGCGAAGGTGAAG
>CAYUNU010000348.1:0-4500 GCA_964446195.1 uncultured Porphyromonadaceae bacterium
TTATTGCCTTTATTCTTGTGCCGGCTAATCATTATGGGCCTAGACAAAGCGTTTCGGATAGACTTAATGGAAAGAAGGTCGAATTAAAGGGAAGCCCCTATCTAACTCATAATCTTCATGACGAGCAGGATGATCCTTTAATAAAGGATCTGGTTAAGAATAATCTGAGAAATGTTGCAGGAGATAGGGTAAAGGTGATTTTTATCCCCAGCTATCTGAACGGGAACGATGGCATACTTAACCTGAACTATTACGATGCTTTAATGGGGCTCGATATGACTGCTTTTGCTTCATATTATGAGCCATGGGGATATACACCGATGGAAAGTATGATTTTCGGAGTCCCAACAATAACTACAAACCTTGCTGGTTTTGGCCTTTGGTTGCAAGACAAATTTCCAAAATTTGATGGTCAGCCATTTTTTGTTCTTGATCGCCAGCATGAGATTTCTTCGGGACTAATTCAGATTTTAGCTGAAAAGATCAAGGAGTTGGCTGGTATGACTGAAGAGAATATGGCCACTTTGGGTGTGAAAGCCAGAGAGATTGCTCTATCTGCTACCTGGGCTGAGTTCTTTACAAAGTATGAATCGGCGTATTGCAGTTCTCTTGAAAAGACGGGATCAATGATAATTCCTGAAAGGGAGTTGCCCTATATCGAGGATGATAATGGCCGTGTGCTTAATCAAAGTGTTAATGAGCCGATATGGAAAAACCTTGCTATTCAATCGATCCTACCCAAAAGTTTGTCGGGCCTTAATCTTATCTCAAGAAATCTATGGTGGTCGTGGAATTACGAAGCTGAGGATTTATTTGAAGAGATTGATCCAGAGTTATGGGCGGCTGTTGAACATAATCCTATTGAGCTGCTTCAAAAAGTTCCTTATAATCGACTGAATTCGTTGGTTGATGATGAGAGCTTTATAGAAAGATATGATAGAGTATTAGCAAATTTCAATGAATATATTGAGCAAAAGGGGAGTTCGAAAAGCACTAAAATTGCCTATTTCTCTATGGAGTATGGATTTCACTCAAGCTTAAAGATATACTCGGGAGGACTGGGTATTCTTGCGGGTGATTATCTGAAAGAAGCGAGTGACAGAAATGTTAATCTTTTTGGCGTTGGCTTACTATACCGACATGGGTACTTTAGGCAACAACTGACCCTGGCCGGTGATCAGGTGGCTGAAAACAATAGAGAGGAATTCTCAGAAATCCCTGTTTCTCCTGTTTTTGATCAAAACAATGAGTGGGTGGATATCCAGCTGGCTTTCCCTGGCCAGATTGTTAGCGCGAGAGTATGGAAAGCGACGATCGGAAGAGTCGATTTATATTTACTTGATACTGATTATCAAGCAAATAATCATGAAGATCGTAGTATCACCGACAACCTTTACGGCGGTGATGAAGAGCATCGATTAAAGCAGGAGATGATCCTGGGTGTTGGTGGAGTTAGAATGATTGGAAAGTTGGGTCTAAAGCCCGAAGTATACCATTGTAACGAAGGGCATGCTGCTTTTATTGGTCTTGAAAGGCTAAGAAGACTAGGCGAATTTAAGTTGTTCAAATTCGATGAGTCGCTTGAAATTGTTAGAAGCTCAACCTTGTTCACAACACATACACCCGTGCCTGCCGGTCATGATGCCTTCCATGAAGACCTTATCCGTACTTACATGGGCCATTATCCTGCTCGACTTAATATTACCTGGGATGAGTTTATTAACCTTGGGAAATTGCATCCGGGTAATAGTTCTGAGAAATTCTCTATGTCATATCTTGCAGCTCGCCTATCTCAGGAGATTAATGCTGTAAGCCGCCTGCATGGAGAAGTGACCAGAAGTATGTTCCGTGAATTATGGAAAGGTTACTTTCCCGAAGAATTAAGTGTGGGGTATGTGACCAATGGCGTTCATTATCAAACGTGGGCATCCAAAGAATGGCAAGCTCTGCACAAAAAAATGTTCGGAAGGGATTTTTTAAATGACCAATCCAACAAAGAGCTATGGTCGGGTATCAACAGTGTTAGCGATAGAGAGATATGGAAAGTTAAGGAAGACCATAGAAGTAGGCTTATTGGATATATTAAGGAGAGATTGAAGAAAAATTCAATCAGAAGACATGAGTCTCCCAGCCATATAATGAGTGTGGTTAATAGTCTGGATGATAAGGCGCTAACCATTGGGTTTGCTCGAAGGTTTGCAACATATAAAAGAGCAAATTTGCTTTTCAGAGATTTGGGTCGTTTATCCGAAATCATTAACAAGGAAGGTATGCCGGTTCAATTCGTTTTTGCTGGTAAAGCTCATCCAAGGGATAAAGCTGGGCAGGATCTTATCAAAAGCATAATTGAAATATCACGCCATCCTGATTTTATTGGTAAAGTTATCTTCCTCGAGGATTATGACATGACAGTTGCTAGACAGCTGGTTCAAGGTGTTGATGTTTGGCTAAATACACCTACCAGACCTTTGGAAGCATCAGGAACATCTGGTATGAAAGCTGCAATGAATGGAGTAATGAATTTCAGTATTCTTGATGGTTGGTGGGTAGAAGGTTACAAGAAAGGAGCGGGTTGGGCTCTGTCTGAAGAACGTGTATATATCGATCAGGGATTCCAGGATGAGCTGGATTCTGCTACTATTTATGATATGCTTGAAAATGAGCTTGTTCCACTTTTCTATTCCCGTAATAGTAAGGGCTTACCAGTAGAATGGATTTCTCATATCAAGAATACTTTTGCATGGGTAGCACCTGAATTCACAACAAAGAGAATGATAGATGATTACAACGAGAGATTCTATTCTATTCTTGAATCCAGGTCCAGTGATATTAAAGTGAATAATTATCATCTTGCAAGAGTATTATCCAGGTGGAAAAAACATATTGCATCGCAATGGGATCAGATAAAGGTGTTGGATATTCAATATAGCAGTAAGCCTGATGATCCAGTTATTATCGGAGATAAATATCATATACTTGTTAAGTTGGATGTCAATGGATTAGATCCTGATGATATTGGAGTTGAACTTGTTGTCGTTAAAACTCATAGTCTGGAGGAATCTAAATTTGTTTTTAGAAAAGAGTTCACGAATATCGTAAAAAACGATAATGAAATTATTTACAAGCTGAAATCTATTCCAACTGAACCAGGTGCATTTAAAATGGGAATCCGAATATTCCCTAAACATCCAAAATTGGCACATCGACAGGATTTCGCTTATCTAAAGTGGATTTAGTTCGAATAACTTATGTTATTGTTTTTTTAATATTAAATGCTTACTCAATCCTGATTGCAGTCCACCCTGTAGTATTAAAGCTGACAGGAATTCCTGTTCCGCTTATCTGGCTCATCATTAGATTGGATTCACCGATTTCAGGATAAATGTATGTTGCTGATATTCTATCTTTTCCGCTCAGTGCTGTGTTTTCTAAAGCATGAATAGGAATTCTTATCCTGATGTTTTTGATGGTTTGATTAAAGCTGATAACGATTAGAAGAGTCGAGACTTCATTATACCGTAGAAAGGCATATACATTATTTTTTATATCAGGATGAAGATCTTGATTTTGCCACATTAGATCATAAAACTGACCTGATAACTCTGGCTCAGATCTGGCAAACTTCATTAGCTCTGAATAGTATTTTCTGAGCTTTTTCTTATCATCTGACAGCAGACTGCCATCGTACTTACCTCCATTTACCCATTTCTGAAATTCAGGCATAGAGCAATAATCGAAAATACTGGTACGGCCATCATCCCCGCTGAATCCTGTTGATCCCCGGGCGTCTTCTCCAATTTCCTGCCCATTGTAAACCAAAACAGGCCCGGTATTCATCATTGAACAAAGTGCCATGCCCGGTATTCCCTTAAAGCCATCTCCTGCAAAATACCCGGATGCTATCCTCTGTTCGTCGTGATTTTCCAGGAATCTCAGCATGTGCTTGTCCAGGCCATCAAGTTTTTGCCAAACCTCAGATATAGAATCTGTATTTTTTTCCCCGCAAATAATGCTTTTTAATGTATCATACAAACCAAGCTTGTCGTATAGATAATCAAAGCCTGCTTTTTCCACAAAGTCCCTGTAGTTTTCCGGCTCTTATATTTCGGCTCTAAACAAAGTGTTTTCAAACTCATCCTTAATCTTCCCAATGGCAAAATGCCAGAACTCTACCGGAACCATGCCTGCCATGTCGCAACGAAAGCCATCTACTCCTTTTTCACTCCAATAGCGCAGAATATCTGTCATTTTATCCCATGTATCCGGGGTGGGATCAAATTGTTTTATACCGTATTGTGGGTCAACACCATAATTCAATTTGATAGTTTCGTACCAGTCATTCTTAGATGGATTTGGCGAGAAAACATCATTGCCAGTTGCTTTTGCAGGGATTTCCAGAAATTCTTTATTCCCATATTTGCCGGGTAGCTCCAGTTTTGTTCCTGGGATATAATAGAAATTATTACTTGCTAAAAATCTGAATGAATTATCGTCATTCTC
>CAYUNU010000349.1:0-4473 GCA_964446195.1 uncultured Porphyromonadaceae bacterium
ATTCATTCCAGTCCCAAGGTTGGTTAACTTCCAGTAATATCCTGATTTTGCCCTGTAATGGCTTATCCAGTTTACTTTCCATATTCACACTACTAATCGGTGTGGCTCCAGTATATGCATCTGGAACAGGATGGTCAGGATCTGGCAGTTGAGGTCCGTTATTAATTGGCTTGCGCTTATGGATCCAGTATGGAAGAGCTGCAGGACGTTTTTGCCATCCTGGTTTTGTGTCCCATTTTTCGGCATCTAAAGGACCATGGCCATATAATCCAGTCGCAATGGATTGAGTAACAAATATGGTTTGTAGAAAATTTTCATCCATATCTTCAACCCATATGGCGAAGGTGGGGTGGTTGTGACTGCTTCCTTTTTCGATTTTTATATCCAGTGTTTGACCATTTGAGTTTTGGTTAACACTAATTTGCTCAAACTCGCTTGCTGTATCAACAGCTGATTTGTTGGCTCCACAAGAGGATAGTGCTATCATACTTGTGAAGATTAATAATTTGTATACTCGGGAAACTATTTGCATGATTAAAGTTTTTTCAGTTTTGTAGGATTTATACGCTCAAGTGCGAAAAAGGTTTAAGAAAAGGAAGAAAAAATGCTTGAAAAATGAGATAAAAAAAAGTTAGATAAATATAATAAAAAAATACCCCCTAAACTGATAAACAGCATAGGGGGCTTAGTGCAATACTAAATGGGTAAAAATAAGGGTCTTACTTCCAACTCATATTTGCCAATTCAAATATATCCAGATAACCTAGCTGGATTATCTTTAACATCTTCTCCCAGTTAACTAGTGAAGTATGATCACCTGGTTGGTGATACTCGGGTGGAAAACCGGCCATGAAGTAGAAAACGGGTATTCCTGCGTCGGCAAATGGGGCGTGATCGCTCCCACCACCTGGCTTCTCGCTACCCTTATACTCTATGTCCAGGCCTAAATTGTATTCGGTATTATGTTTTTGGGTTAATTCCTGAAATTTAGGGAAGGTGCTGGTGAAAGTCATGCTAGCCTTATCATCCTGATCTTCACCAGGGCTATTTCTTGAGATCATATCATAATTAAGATTGCAGAGGATATTTTTATCATCATAGGGATAGTCGACGAAATAACCTGATCCGATCAAGCCTTTTTCCTCACCTGTCCATGCACAAAAAACGATAGTTTTTTCTGGTTTCTTACCAGATGCGGCCATTGCTTTGGCAATAGTCATAACTCCTACTGTACCTGAAGCGTTATCATCAGCGCCATTATAGATCCATCCATCAGACATACCCAGATGGTCGTAGTGACCACCAATAACTATAATGTTTTCAGTATCCTCACCTTCCATCACTCCAATAACGTTTCTAACTTGTATCACTCGTGAGTTAACAGTTGTTTTGTAGCGTAGGTATTTACCTGCCAGGGGCATTGAGGCAGGTTTTCCTGTTTGACTGATTTTCTCTTCTAAAGCATCAAAATCTACATCTAATCCGCTAATCAATTCATTGATCACTTTATTGGTAACGGTAAAAGAGACAGTACTTGGTCTTCTTGATGGAACATCAGGCCTACTCATTGACTTTCTAACTCCTCGGGCTGGACCATTTACTTCAGGTGGAAAAAATACTGTGTTATCAGCCCACTGAGCTGCTGGGTTTGCATCAGGGTTATATTCAATAACTGCCATAACGCCCATTTCTGCTGCCCAAGGATATCTATTGCCTCTACCAAATCTCATCATTCTGGCTGCCTGATTATCTCCGCTTCTTTCTCTTTCTGCCGGCTTAAATTTTTCATAAGTTTTTGAACCTGGGTTTTTGTGTCCAGGGAAGCCTGATAGCTTAACTACTATTTTACCTTTTAGGTCAAGACCTTTGAGGTCGTCATAGCCATTATCAGAGTCCTGTAGACCATAACCAACAAAAACAACAGGAACCTGGCCTTGCATTCCATTGCTTCCGCCTGAGATAGAGAAATCAGTTTGGTAATTAAAGTCTACCGATTTCTCGGCATCACCATCTTTTGTCACAACACTTAATTCTTGAACGTCGCCAGGCCATGATTCAACCAGAGTGAAGTTTTGAAAATATGTTCTTTGTGGTGGAGGAGGTGGGGGTGCATTCCTTCTACCTCTTTGAGCCCGTGGAGTATCTCCACCTGGTTGAAGACCATATACCTGAAACATACTGGCAATGTAGTCAGCAGCAAGATAGGCGCCCTTAGCACCTGTTTCTCTTCCTTCAGTCCAGTCGGAGGATAGAAACTCCAAAGGACCCTGTATGGCATCCATTGTGATTGCCTCATATCCTGCCTTTTTTGATGATTCCTGAGCAGAAACACTGAAAGAGCCTGCAAAAGCAAGGATCATTAATAGGGCAAAAATTTTACATGTTTTCATAATAGTATAGATTATTAATTTACCAATTATAGTTATTAGCTAATTCAAACAAGTTTAAATACCCAACTTTGATAATATTTGTCATGTATGGTATTTCTGCTTTATCCGAGTGGTCGGTATATGCATGATAATCAGGAGTAAACTTCCCATGAAGCAAGAAGATTGGCGTTCCTTTTCGAGAAAAAGATGAATAGTCGCTGCCACCGACAGGTTGCTCCGAGCCTTTATACTCTATGTCAAGATCAAAACCATACTGCGCAATATGTTTGTCTGTTAAATCCTTGAATGCCTGTACTGTATTGGTATAGGTGAAATCGCATTTGTTCTTATTTGGATCTTCAGGATCGACTCTGGATATCATATCATAATTCATATAACACTTAATATCCTTAATTACAGGATAATCAGCAAAATATCCTGAGCCAATAAGTCCTTTTTCTTCTCCTGTCCAGGAGCAAAAAACCATTGTGTACTCAGGTTGTTGGCCTGATTCCATAAAAGCTTTAGCGATAGTCATAATACCAACTGTTCCTGATGCATTATCATCAGCACCATTAAAGATATATTTCCCATTAATTCCCAGATGGTCAAAATGTGCTCCGAGAACAATACACTGATCCTTTTTCTTGCCTTCAAGAATTCCAACAACATTCCTCACCTGCATAACTCTTGAATTCATGGTAGTCTTGAAACGAATATATTTACCAGGCAAAACCATAGAGGCAGGTTTACCTGTTTGATCAATTTGTTTCTCCAAAGAATCAAAACTTACATGTAAGCCACTCATGATTTCTTTAACCACACGATTAGTAACCTGGAAGGTAATTGCATTACCTCCTCTGGGTTCCTGATCTGTTCTAGTCAAGGTCTTCCTTATACCCCGTGCCGGACCGTTAGTTTCCTGAGGGAAAAACACGGTGTTATCAGCCCATTGAGCTGCAGGATTGGCATTTGGATTATATTCGATAACTGCTAATGCGCCCATCTCAGCTGCCCAGGGATAGCGATTACCTCCTGCCCTGGATCTCATTGAAGCATTGCCGCTTTCATCAGGCTTAAATTTCTCATATGTTTTTGATCCCGGATTTTTATGACCAGGGAAGCCTGATAATTTGATGACAATTTTACCATCAAGATCAAGGCCTTTAAAGTCGTCGTATCCTTTTTCTTTATCTTGTAGACCATAACCAACAAAAACTACCGGAACCTGACCTTGTGCACCTGTGCTGCCTCCTGAGAGAGAGAAATCTGTACGATAATTAAAGTCGAGCGACTTTACAGCATCGCCATTTTTGGTGATAATACTCAATTCCTGTTCTTCTCCCGGCCAGGTTTCAACGAGATTAAAATTTTGGAAATAACTATTCCCGGGTTCTTGACTTTGATATTCCTCCATGCTCATACCTCTCCTGTAGACTCGAGGTTTTGCATCACCACCTGGTTTTAAACCATATGTCTGGAACATGCTGGCAATGTAGTCAGAGGCCATATATGCCCCTTTAGTTCCTGTTTCACGGCCTTCAGTCCAATCTGAAGCGAGGAATTCCAATTGTCCTGAAATGGCCATTTCTGTAATTGCAGATAGTCCTTTTTCCTTTGCAGATTGTTGAGCATTCAACTGGATACTCATCAGGAGAATTAATCCTGATATCCAAAATGTTCGCATCATAGTATTGTCTTTTTAGATATTTGTGTCTCCAACAAATTTAATCCTTGAGAGATAGAAAAGCTTCGAGCTTAAGTTAAAATAAGTTAAATGCCAAAGAAGCTGAAGTGAACCTTGCCATAACGCCTTGTTTCCTTATGATTTAAATGATCGGAGAAATTGTGGGAAGGTCCGTGTTCAAGGATGCAAATTGATTCTTTATCAGCCAGATGGGGGATGATTAAATCGGGTAGGTTGTTTAAATTGTTTAAATCAAAGGGAGGGTCGGCAAATATCACGTCATATTTAATCTGATTTCTTTTTATAAATGTAAAAACATCAGCCTGCAGCACATTTATGCAGTCGATCCCTAATAGCTCAATGTTTTTATTAATGAACTGTATCTGGAATTTATTTTTTTCTACCAGAGTGATGTCG
>CAYUNU010000350.1:0-2405 GCA_964446195.1 uncultured Porphyromonadaceae bacterium
CGAGAAGAAGCTCTGCGCTGCCGGGGGCATTACATCAACCAGAGATGGCTCGGAGCAGGTTGATATACAATAAGTTAAAATGTGTAGATTTAAGAAATAAAATAGCTATGACTTATCCTCGATTGCTAAACTTTTAATACCTGTTCATCCAGCGGTATCTTCTGGCGTTATCACCAAAATGAATAGCAATCATAAATTCGTGGGAACCATAGGTTCTTTTCATTATTGAACTCAAGGTATAATCAAAAGCATATCCAAAGAAATATTTATCCACTCTTACTCCACCCATAACAATAATAGCTCCACCTGTACGATAGGAAAGGCCAGCCCAATACTCTTCATTAAAAACAAATTTTGTATTAAGATCAAGCTGATAATTAAAATCCTCTGTTGTTTTAAACAATAAGGATGGAACAATTGTAAAGTAATCATTCACGACAAAATCGTAGCCTCCAGTAAGATAATAATATCGTAGCATTTTAAATTCAGCATAACCTTTTTCTCCCAATTTCAATGCAGATTGAAATATTTGAGAGGCAGATAAACCTGCATATAATTTAGGATCAGAATAATAAACACCAACCGTTGCATCCGGAATAAAAACAGATTTTTGGGCAAAATTGTAGAAATCATCCTGCTCCTCAAATTTGATATGATCATTATCAACCGAAAATTGGTATGCCATCGCAGAGAGGCCAAATGATAGCTGAGATGTTTGCATTCGAATATGATATGCATAGGAAAACTGCATTCCTGTTCTATCTATGGCTCCATTTTTATCATTAAAAACATACGCCCCAAGTCCCACTTTTCCACTCCGTGACCCCATTCTTTGCCGTTTCTTAACGGAAGCACCTTTGGAGATATAACTATTTTTTAATAATCGGGATTGACCGCTAACTGCATGGGTCCTGGGTGCATTTTTTAATCCTAACCACTGCTCTCTTGCGGTCATATTAAAAGCAGTATATCCTTCGCTACCGGCCACTGCAGGATTCAACAGGAAACCATTCATCATATATTGACTATACAAGGGAACCTGTTGGGCATCAGACGGATAAATCCAAAGAAATAAGAGTAATATATATAATAACTTTTTCATATCGAAGGCTTCTCCAAATAGAAGAAGCCTCAAATGTTTACTTTTCAAATGATTAATATTTATTCAAGAAAGTTAATTTTAACTTATAAATTCAACAAAAAAACTTATCCACAAAATTACTTTATCAATGTGACTGTACCAACTATTGGTTCAGATATTCCATCGCCCAGATCGATCACAAAATAATATGAATCCATAGGCATTTCTCTGCCATCTTGAGAAATCCCATTCCATGGGTCTGAATAGCCTGCAGCTGATCTGAGAACAATATTTCCCCATCTATCATATATTTCAACAGTTGCAGCTGGAAATGGTTCTAACTCAGGGATTCTCCATACATCATTCTTTCCATCGCCATTTGGCGTAAAGGCAGTTGGCATATCCTTAAATCGATCTTCCGGTGAGCAAGCTGAAATTATGATTGTATCATAAGACACACAATTATTTTCATCTATTGCTTCGAGCACAATTTGTTGTGCTCCCTCATAAACTGTAATTTCTCTATAGGTTTCCCCCGTTGACCAGTTAAATATAATACCATCATCGCCTCCATCTAAATATAGAATTTCGGTACCACACAGAGATGTATCCGGCCCTAAATCAACAACAGGCAAAGGATTAACCTTTAAAAACAAGCTGTCAGAGACCTTACATCCGTACATATCACTTACTTCCACTCTTATATAGCCGGTACTAGACCCAATATAACTACTTAAAGTAGAATTATCCTGCCAGAGATAGGAATAAAAATCTCCAACAGGATTAACTTCAATAAATTCACCTTCACAAATTTCAAGATCATTACCAATATTAATATCAGGAGCAGAAACCAATACTTTCCCGGATTTAGGAACAGCAGGACAGCCATACATTGAGAACTCCTGAACCCGTATATCATACACTCCTGAAATATCTCCCCAATCCACCACAATTGAATCGCCATAATTTTCCACAATGGTTCCTCCGGAAACCTCCCAGACAAAGGAAGACCCCGCAGTTCCTGAAACTTTATAAACAATACCGGTATCACCCGTACACACAATATTTACATATTGTGCTTTCAGGCCTGGTATTATTCCAAGCAACAAGCTAATTAACCATATGTATCGTTTCCAATTCATTTGCAATTCAATCACTTATCACAGTGAGCTTTCACTTTTATTCTATATCGATATTTTTCTTAATCATTTATATGTATATTGCAATTTGAAATATCTAATAGGTGTAATTGCTAAAAACTAAGTTTTTATATTACATCTACTAAACTTAGACAATCATTCTGTGCATACAAAAAAATATGTGT
>CAYUNU010000350.1:2415-4446 GCA_964446195.1 uncultured Porphyromonadaceae bacterium
ATATCGATATTTTTCTTATTCTATATTCTATTCCTATGAAATATTTTTTTCAATATTCACTTTCTATAATCAGAATTAGTGAGTTATTATAATGAACTATCACTTGTAATATTACCAGTTTCAACAGTCGGATGTACTGTAATAGTAAATACGCCATTTACAATAGTACCTGCACCGGCAAACGTATCGTTCATTTCAGTAATTGTAACGATTAATGTTTGATCAAGAGTTGTACTTGTATTTGTAAGATTTGCAGGTATCACAATATCAGCTGTTCCTCCTGTTTCTCCGGTTACTGTTACTTCTGCACCAGTCACACCAGCCAAATCAGTTATTGTATACTTGAAATCAAAATTTGGAGATCCGGTAAATGCAACTGTAACAGGAGCCAGGGTAGCGTCACCACTACAAAGTTCATAGTCAGCATTTGTTATGGTTATCTCAGGATTACTCCAAAGTGAGATATCCATTGATTGAATCGCACTGGGACAATCCACTGTAGCATGTGCTACCCTTCTTTGAGCAGATACATTTGCTCCCAAAGAAGTTATAGTAGAATCATCTGCTGGCCATGTAACTACCACAGATTGTTGTCCAACAGCAAAATTCAGAATAAAAGGATCTCCTGCCACACCCGTTCCTGAAGAAGCTGCGGGTACAACTGTAGTTCCAGCAGGTCCTTCTATCTGCCAGGAATACTCATCTGTTGCAGGTCCCGGAATAGTGTAAGTACTTACATTAGCTTTTCTCTCGTCAATAGCTGTTTGATCAACTTGAGCTGTTCCAGTAAACTGTGCAAATAATGAATTTGCTGATAACATTGTAATTGCCATAATTGTAGTTACAGTAGCGATTTTTCTTAAATTGTTTGTTTTCATGACTGTCCTTTTTTTATTTAATTATTTATTTATTTGATTATTTATTAATTATTATCGTCTTGTTAATTTGGTATTTGATTCTATTTCTCCTATTGTTGGTTCATCGTATATCTCAATATTATGTGCAACGCTCGTTTCTGAACAACCTGTTACGTCATTCGTTACGATTACCTGCACCGTAGCTGTTCCTACGGTATCAAAAACGACACTCACGGTATTTGCATCTAATGGACTGCTAGCTGTTGCCCCATTGATTATCCAGGAATAGCTGTAATTTGCATTAGACGCTGTAGTAAATACTCCGGTTTCTTGCAGACAACTTTCGGTTTGACCTGTGATTGTAGCGGCTGGTAAAGTATTTACCGTGATAAGTCCCGTGGTGGAATTTACCGTAGTAAAACCATCGTTAACCGCTACATTATATGTTGTACTTACCACAGGGGATACCGTTGGGCTAGCGCTCGTGGAAGTAAAGCCTGCAGGAACTGATGTCCAGGAATAAGTATAAACTCCCGAGCCGCCCGCTGCTACAGCATCCAAATTGCTACTCTCACCTACACATATGGTAGAAGAACTTGCTGTTGGTGTGGAACTCAATGCATCACCTGTAATGGTCATGGTTACCGCATCAGAGTGAACACATGAGGTGCTATTGGATGTGGCCGTTAAAGTAAAGACAGTGGTGGAAGATAGATTCTCTGTCGTAGGATCTTCTATTGTTGCATCTACAAGATCGCTTACCGGATCCCAGCTATAGGTAAATGGAGAATCTCCACTTACCGTGGCGGCTAATGTGGTGCTTGTGCCATTTGGAATGCTTTGATCAGTTCCGGCATCCACTACGGGTAAGGTATTAACCGTAGTAGTAATTCCTGCGTAAGTAGAACTGCAACCATCGCCATTCGTAACTACAACACTCACTACATCGCCATCTGATAAGGAACTTGTGGCATAGGTAGCAGAAGCTCCGTTTTGTACCGAAGATCCATTTAATAAGAAGTCGTAATTCGTTCCATCGGTGGCTGTAAAAGTAACCGTGGTTCCGGCACAGATAATATCGTCTGCATCATCGCTGGTTAGAGTGCCTGCAGGGAGTGCATTAACCGTAGTAGTAATTCCTGCGTAAGTAGAACTGCAACCATCGCCATTCGTA
>CAYUNU010000351.1:0-4441 GCA_964446195.1 uncultured Porphyromonadaceae bacterium
AAGAGCCGGCCCATGCATATTATCGAGGAAGCTCTTAGATCCCTTGGTGTGAGTTGTACAACTGAAGGTGGCTATTTGCCGATCAGGATACAAGGGCCAATGCAGGGGGGAGATATTCATATTGATGGTTCGATATCGTCACAAGTGCTGACCGGTCTTTTGATGGCATTACCCATTGCGCCTAATGATTCAACGATTAGCGTAGATAATTTAAAAAGCACGCCATATATTGATATGACCCTGGAGATAATGGAATATTTCGGGGTAAAAGTGAGTCATGTTGATTACCAAAAATTTTCCATCCGCGGGGGGCAGGTTTATAAGCCTCTTGACTATTTTATTGAGGGAGACTGGTCGGGAGCTGCTTTTTTGTTGGTAGCCGGAGCTATTGCCGGCAGTATTAGGGTAAATGGGATTAAGGCAGGCTCTTTGCAGGCCGACAGGAAGATACTCGAGGCACTGGAATTAGCCGGAGCAAATATCACTACTCATGAGAATGCTATATCAGTGGGTTCTGCCAAGCTCCATGGGTTTGAGTTTGACGCAACACACTGCCCGGATCTTTTCCCTCCGCTCGCTGCCCTGGCTGCTCATTGCAAGGGTTCCACCATCATTAAGGGAGCTGACCGTTTGGTTCATAAAGAAAGCAACAGAGCTGCTGCACTTGAATCTGAAATGAGTAAATTAGGGCTTGACATTAAGTTCTCAGACGACAAGATGCTTATTGAAGGACCTTGTCGGGTTAAAGGAAATACAGTTGATTCGCATAATGATCACAGGATTGCGATGGCAGCGGCGACGGCAATATTGCCAGCTGATCATCAAAGTGTTACAATTAACAATTCGGAATGTGTGGCTAAATCGTATCCATCATTTTATGAAGATTTAAAAAAAATCGGAGGTCAGGTTAATGAATAGTACAGGAACGCTTTATCGGATTTCAATATTTGGTGAATCACACGGCAAGATGATTGGAGTAACTATTGATGGGTGCCCGGCCGGCATCTCATTGAAGGAAGAAGATTTTTTGGAAGATTTAAAAAGGCGTCAGCCTGGTGCTTTGGGCACGACTCCTCGCATTGAGAAAGACCTCCCAAATATTGTCAGCGGCTGTTTCAATGGACATACTACGGGAGCACCAATAACAATTGTTTTTGAGAATCAGAACACACAATCCAAAGATTACGATCATCTAAAAAAGCAGCCCAGGCCTGGTCATGCTGATTGGGTAGCCATGCAGAAATTTGGTGGTTTCAATGATCACCGGGGTGGTGGTCATTTCTCAGGGCGACTGACTCTTGGTTTGGTAGCTGCCGGTGTTGTGGCAAAGAAGATTACTGAGCCTATCAATATCAGTGCAAAGCTTATTGAGGCAGGTGGTATGAGTGATATCGATAAAGCAATTGACATTGCAGTAGCAGAAGACGAATCTATTGGTGGGATAGTTGAATGTAAAGCTTCACCGATGCCAGTTGGGATTGGAGAACCATTCTTTGATTCACTGGAGTCGAAGATAGCCCATTTGGTTTTTGCCATACCAGCAACAAAAGGCGTTGAATTTGGAAGTGGTTTCCCTGCAGCAAAGATGAAGGGCTCGGAGCATAATGACAATATCCTGTCGATAGATGGTAAAACCGAGACTAATCATGCCGGTGGGATCAATGGGGGGATAAGCAACGGAAATGAATTGGTTTTCAGGGTTGCAGTTAAGCCCACATCCTCCACGGGAAAGACTCAGAACACTTTGAACCTTCAATCGGGTAAGATCGAAGAGCTCAAGATTGGTGGAAGACATGATAAGTGTATTGCGCTAAGGGTTCCGGTTGTTGTTGAAGCAATTGCTGCTATTGCTATTGCGGATTTGATATTGATTTCCAAGGCACAATCCAGGGTGCTGTAGAGACGCGATACATCGCGTCTCTTTTGGAATGATTGGCGGATTGCGAATGGGAGACGCGATGTATCGCGTCTGTACGGGAAGGATTGGCGGATTGCGAATGAGAGACGCGATGTATCGCGTCTGTACGGATTAATTAGCCAGCGATCCGGCAATTCGTTTATTGAATGTCACAAATAAGCCTAGCATGATACCCCATTGTGCCAGGCAGGTCATGATGCTAAATGGGTTGAATGGGTTATACCATTCGCCTGGAGCAAAGACTGTTGCGGCTAGGTAGAACCACCATATAAGTAGTGCTATTGCGGCGAAAGGGATAAAAAATTGTATCACTATGGTCCACCAGGATTTTAGTTGCCAATCGTTCGGGTCCATATGAAGGTCCTTACGTAGTTTACCTGCTCCTGATTTAAACACCACGAAAGCCATCAGGGCTCCTGAAATCATCAGGCCTATACCCCATACATGGTCCTGATTACTTAGCCAATCAAGGTTACTTGCAGCAGGGATACCCAGGACGTATGTCAAGGCGACCACCAATAATACAGAGTAACTCCTTTTCATTCCTGTATCGACAAATATTCTTGTACTCAGCTCTATTTGTGCTATCAGTGAAGAAAAACCGGCGAAGGTTAGTCCGAGGAAGAAAAGTATAGCAAGTGGATGACCGAAAACCATGCGGGCAAATAATTGTGGCATCCAGATAAATGTGAGGCCTGTGCTTGCCGGGCCTGAGGTTTTCATAACATCCATAATCTCAGCACGTGCCATCCCCATTTCTGTTCCCAGGATTGCAAAGACAGTTCCAAATATCATTATTCCTGAAAGGAGGGATACTGTATTATTTGTTATACCTGTGGTAAAAGCATTTTTTACAGCACCATGTTCTTTCTTCATGTATGCAGCATATGTAAGGAACAGTCCCCAACCAGCTCCAGTATCCCAGGCATTTTGGGTTAATGCTGCCAACCAGATTTTTGGGCTGGCAAGTTGGGCGAAATCTATTTTAAAAAGGTAGGCTATCCCCTCCCCTGCTCCGGGAAGGGTTACGGCACGAATAACAGAAAGGAGCACAATAACGAGAAGGGTTGGTATAAGTATTTTATTAACTTTTTCGATTGACTTAACCCCTTTCCAAATTGCCACTGCAGCAAATCCTATGGCTAAAAAGTGGAAAATATATTTAAAATTACTAGACTGAAAGCTATTCCAGGTATCCATTGCCTGTTCGGTAGTCAGTGGTAGATCCGTGGTGAGTGTTTTATAGAAATAGAATATACACCATCCTACAACGACCGTATAAAAGAAAGTTATAGCTGCAGTGACAAAGCCCACGAAAGCACCCATCCAGGCGAACTTTTTCCCTGCCGCTTCGATAAAAACTCCCACCACACCTCTTCTGTGCTTTCTGCCCAAGGTATATTCGGCAATGATAAGTGGTATGCTCCATAGAAAAAGGAAAACTACCCAGGCGATGATAAAAGCTCCAGCTCCATGTTCACCACCTTCCTGTGCCACAATTCTGGGAAAGCGCCAGATATTTCCTGTTCCAACGGCAATACCAATTGCACTCAGTAATAGTCCATATCTACTAGAAAAACGGTGGGAGGTAGTTTTATCCTGAACTTTTCTCATATTGTTTGTAATTATTGATTTAGGCTACAGGCACTAAATTATCTGAATAATTTTAAAAACAACATATTCCAATCTTAAATTAAGTTAAGCATTCAAAAAAATTATCTGGTATTCACTTCTATTGTGCATTTAAAAGTTAGAAAAATCTTACTTTTTTATGTATATTGTTGGGATGTGCACATCCCAACAATATATTAAATAGAATGATAAGAAAGATAGAAGTAACCCTAAGAAATACTCCTGTGCTAGAAGGAGCAGGTGTTAAATTGAAGCGCGTTTTTGGATATCCGAGAAGAGGGTTTTTAGATCCCTTCCTGATGTTAGATCATTTTGGTTCTGATGATCCTGTCGATTACATGGCTGGTTTCCCCTGGCATCCGCACAGAGGCATTGAGACTGTGACCTACATGATCAGAGGAGAAATGGATCATGCTGACAGTTTAGGGAATAAGGGTGAGATAAAATCAGGAGACATACAGTGGATGACTGCCGGGAGTGGTATTATTCATCAGGAGATGCCAATTGAGTGTGATTGCAGGTTAAATGGGTTTCAGCTATGGGTTAATTTGCCCGCAAAAAACAAGATGATGGATCCCAGATATCAGGATATAAAATCTGAGGACATCCCGGAGATAGATTGGGAGGGCACGAAAG
The DNA here is from genome assembly GCA_964446195.1 of uncultured Porphyromonadaceae bacterium. Taxonomy (GTDB): domain Bacteria; phylum Bacteroidota; class Bacteroidia; order Bacteroidales; family UBA12481; genus JAUVKA01. The sequence continues at coordinate 4,187 of CAYUNU010000351.1, forward strand.
TAAGAATAGCAGCAGGAACATTTAACGGAACTGAGGGGCCGGTTAAGGATATAGTTATTAGGCCTACATTTTTAGATTTCGCTGTACCTCCGGGAATAGAGCAAACCATGAGAGTGAATAAGGGTCATACAGTTTTTGTTTATGTTTATGAAGGTTCCGGGTTTTTCGGTACAAAAAAGGAAAAGAGGATTAGAGCGGGCACCATGGCCAAGCTTATTGAAGGGGATCAGGTTTTCTTTGCAACTGAGAATACGG
>CAYUNU010000352.1:0-4380 GCA_964446195.1 uncultured Porphyromonadaceae bacterium
GTGGGTGTGTGCGATATTTTGGATTATCTCTATATGCATTAGCTGTTTAAACACCACACTTTACACCACTACTTGATTTTCCTCTCAACTCTTTTTAATAATCTCATTTCCTCCTTATCAGTAAATGATTTCCGATTTATATCTTTTATTAGAACTCTGATTGCATTCTTCTTTCTGGAATCAGAAATTGATAATCTGTCTGTAACTTCTAATGCGAATAGGATATCATCCTTGCTATCAGAAACAAGTAAAGGCTTTATTTTTTCAGCCAACAAATTCTGAATTACTCCATCAGAGAGGTTGCTTCTGGAAAAAAACTCAATCAAACAATTATAGTTTACATCATCTCTTTCTAATTCTCTAATAGTCTTTTTAATACCCTTTTTGATGGCATCCATTGGAATTTCCGCCTGAATTAATTGATTCAAAACCTCTTCTAACTTTTCGCATTCAAGCTCTACAAATATCTCATACAGTACAACCTCCATCAAATCGTTATCCCCTAGTAGCCTGATGACTCTAATAGTGTTGATTTTTTCATCACCTGCTAACTCAGAAACTACTGTCCTAATCGGCTCTGCTAGATTTGGATTCTGCACAAATATGGAGAACCATCGAATGATCATTTCTCTATTCTCCCCATTCAAAAGTGCCGTATAACTCCTAAGGCTTGTAATGATCTGTGTTTTAGTTAGTCCTTTATCAGCGCTTGTTTTTGAAAGCATTAGGTTTAAACTTGATGCAATCTCGATTTTTGTAGGCAAGTCATTAATCTGGATGAATCGATCAACTATGTTTTGGGAAAATGGCCAGTTGTATACTTGGAATTTTTCGATTATTTCCTTGAAAAGATTGTTAATATGCCTAATAAGTTCAAGCGACTCATTTCTAGAAAAGAAATTGATTAACCAAGAAATTTGTATTTGGCTCTGATTTGAGTCGTTTGTGATATAATAGAGTTCTTTAATACTATTTAAAACTTTGAACAATGCTTCGAGGTATTCGCTTTTATTCCATGAGGTCCTATAAGTATTCCAGAACCAATCTTGCTTTGTTTGAATAGTGTTATGTGCAACTGTAATAATACGATCATCAATATTTGTGAACTTTAGTAAAAAGGACATCTCTTTTATCCAAAATGGAAGTGCCTGATAATCATTAGTTGCATTAATGAAACCAATTATCTTTTCGAAGTAGAGTTCAAATTGTTCATCCGATAAACCGATTGTACGAACTACTATTGATATAATAACAATTCTAGATAGATTCTCTTTTGCGTCAATGTCTGCTGCTACTTCACCTATAATACTGTCTGTTAAGCTATTATTTATTAGATTCTCAACTGCTTTAGGATCAGATAGGATGTCTTCAACCTCGCTTAGAAATTTAGAATCATCTTTAATGAGTTGAGTAAATTTTGGAACTATCAATTTGTACTCATTTGGATTTTTTCGGAATGCATTTAAGTACTCTATTAGAAGTTTCTTAACTCTTTTATTCTCATTTATAGTTACAACGACACGTGTCTTTAGAGATCGAGTTAATTGTGGATTATTCTTTATAAAGGTTATTAGAAGGTTACTATTTAAATCAAGGATAATTGGATCAACGCTAGAGGAATTAATGAAGTTCTTTATGTTTCCAAAAAACTTACCCTTCCCATATAGTTGTTTATTAATCTCTTCATTAATAATCGAATTATTTGACAATTGAAAAATCAGTGATAGGATGTTAACTATTGTTGTTTTTATTTCCCCTCTTTGCACAGCTAGTTCAAACTTATGATCGATAAATTCAATAAGCTTTTCGCTTGATAATTCATTATTGTCAAGCTGATTCTTAATTCCTTCGAAATCGTTTGATTCTACAAGTTTGTTAGTTAAGTCAGGGATATCCTTAAAAGAATCTTTATTGTTAAAGAACAATTCAAGGTTAGAATGATTCGGGACTATATGTTCAGTTCTCTTAAAAAACCTCAGCTGTTCTTTTGTTAATTCAAATCCTCCATAAAGTTCAGAGTTCGGCTCAATATGAAGGCTGTTTATTAATATTGGAGAATCTTTCAGTTTAGAAAAAATATACGGCCATTCTTCTCTAATTATTAGCAGCTTAGTGAAAAATGGGTGATTCCCAGTAATTGATCCTGTTGGAATAAGGCCACTTTCCTCCTGAAATTCAGCCAATACCAATTCAGTTTGCAAGACATTTAGAAACTGAATTATCTTCCGCGGATTTTTCGAAAACTCTTGTGAAATAATAGAAATGACTTCAACCGGTAGATTCAGAGTGTAATTCTCATTAAGTGTTTTGGCAAAATCGAACAAGTCACCCTCAGATATCTTTTTAATGTAGATTGTCGTGTTGAATAGTTTTCTTAAGAATTCATTTGGATCATTGCCACGAGTATTTATATGCTTCCGAATCTCAACCTCGTCGATAGGAATAATAAAAAGTACATTTTTCTTTTCAAGAAAATTCTTAACGGTCAACAACAATTCAAAGGCAAGGTCTTTATGACATCTGTCGATATTGTCAATAACGATAACTATTTTTCGTACCTCTTTCTTCTTCTTACCTACTAGTTTATTTAGCCAATTCCAAGTAAGACTATTCTGACCAGTGATGCTGGCTATGATTTCATTAAAAACCTCTTCGAACTGTTCAGGTGCGAAAAATCTTGGTTTTGAAACAGTTACTTTGTATCGTACGAAAGTTTCTTTAAGCAGTGTTGTTATTAAAGTCAGTATTATGGAGATAATTGAAGTAGTTATTTTTAAATCTGTTTGAGTCGGAAGTGCCCAAATAAATAATAATACTAGCGGTGAAAACATCAACCACCACAAAAGTGAGTACTTGTTTATTGCCAATTTATGCTCAACATCTTCATTTATATCCTCATAGAAATACTTGAATTTATCCTTTACATCTAATTTAAAATGTTCTTTGAGCTCGTATAAAAAAGTCCTTCGAAAAGAATCATTTGCATATTTCCAAGCGTCATAAATAAAAACAGTCGTATCAGATTTCTTGTCTTCTTTGAATTTCTCCTGTATTGTTCGGATTATTGACGACTTGCCAACGCCCCAACCTCCAAATAATCCTATCGTAAATGGCGTATCGCTTGTCTCAATGATTTTATGCAGTGCATCAACGTATGGCTTTGCACCTAATAAGTCATTTTTATCTAGATTTATTTCTTTATCCTTGATATAGTTAATATTCATTTTAACAGATGATTAGGGATTATCAAATGTACTTTTTTTAGTTGACTCAATTTATCATAGCTAATGGGCTAATACTTTTCTGTGGTTCCAGCGATTTTACAAACTGAAATCACATTATCAACATAAATATCCGCCTTAGATGTACTTTGAAATAAATACATTAACGATAGAGAAAGATTAAGCCCAATGCTACTGTCGTAAGAATAAGCCATTGAGATGTTGGGGTTGTTGGCTCAATAAATCTAACCAGATCTTTCTAATATTCATAATGAATCTCGGTTAATCATCAATAAACCTATTGCCTTAGATAAGAACTATACGTCTCTTTTAGTTTGTCGGTAAACCTCTGATCTATAAAGTTCTTCATGCTAATGTATCTTATTACATTATCTGACGATGTAATAGGCTCATAGACAGGTAATTAAATGTTAAATAATTTGGAATTTTCAAAAATTATACTTATCTTTGTAATGTATTTATGATGATCTTGTTTATAGATCACTACACTTGATTCTAAAGGTCAGGATACCCCTGACAATTTACATTTTAACATATAGGAGCATCAGATACTCATTGTCTGATATCAGCCTCAAGGTACCTCTTTAAGATAAGTGTAACCGCAGGCATAGGAATCGGGTTGTAAGTGCACCCTTGAAATAATAGGGAAACATAGTGCCGATATCTCCCCGGTGGCTCCAAAAACTGCTTCAGTATAAGAAGTCGGGCGAAAGCTACAATGGGGTAGCATATTTTGACAAGTTGCTTTCGTGGAGGTGAGTCTTTCTATTAAATGAAAGAGAACGTACGGCGATTTTGAAATCTGAAGTTAATATCGAGTCATGGTGACATGTCTTCAGTGTGAGGTGAATTTTTGATAATTTTCCGATCAGGGGGATTTCTATGTCCTTATGTTAGTAAAGGTATAAAACAGGTTCAACCCCCTCCTTGCCCCCCAATCTTGGGGGAACGTCGTTTTTGTTCCAAAAACAACCAATATGCTTTTCAAAAATTAATGCCATTATATTTAGAGATAGTGTTTGATGAACTTGATTGATAGATTGGTTTATATACCAACATATCTATCAGCGGCATTAATAATATTTGAATAGTTTTTCAATTTTCAATGGAGCTATTCATTTCTCTCCCACGCATCCTT
>CAYUNU010000353.1:0-4373 GCA_964446195.1 uncultured Porphyromonadaceae bacterium
GCTCAAGTTTAAACTGGTAGACTAATTTGCCATTATAAACATTAGCCACATGCATGAAGTTACCTTGGTACAGGCTTTCTGCATCGTAGGCCAGGCTAAGGTCGGCTCTGAAAACCCTGTTAGGAGGGAGCCATGACCCAGGAATTCTGAATTCGACTTCCAGAGTGCCGGTTGGTGTGATAACAGGATCGTTTCCGGTCCCTCCTCCTGGATCAGGATCAACGGGGTCACATCCAGTGATTGAGAACATCAATATTATTAGGGGGAGTATTAATAGGTCTTTTAATGTTTTTCTTTTCATCATAATATCCTTTCCAATATCTACTTCAACAATTAATCAAGTCTTACACCATTATGATCGAGGAATCCTAACCCATTAGTCGTTTGTCCGTAAGCTAGTGAATCAATGGTTACTGCTCCTAATGGGAGTAGTGAAATCTCAGCTTTTGATACGGTGCTGAAAACACCCAAGCCGTTGGTAACATTTGTATATATTGGTTTTTCCATCAATGCTCCATCCGAAGGGGCTGTTGATTCTATATAAAATTTAATCTCCTCACCTCCACTAAGTATGACAAAATCAACCCCAAGTGCCTTGCGGGTAATTCCGGGTTTTACTTCCAATTTTTCATTGACAATATAGAAAAACCTGGATCCGCTTATATCCTTGCTAAGGGTTTCGGCATTTGTTAGGGGAGAGGTGAATGCCTGAGGCCAGACCATAGTCTTTTGGATCGAGTCTGTGCCTTCATATTCCATGTATTGAAAGTTTATTATAACCTGATAAATGCCAGCATTATCAACAGGTTTCCAGCTACATACGTAATTCTGGCCAACGTTTAAACTCACTTTCCTCTCTGGGATATCCAAGGGGTCGATAACGCTTAAATTCCCCATGGACGTAGTCTCAGCATAAACTATCTTCTCTTTGTTCTCGAGATAGATACTCAAACTGTATTTTTTCTCCGGCTTAATTGTGGCCTCAGTTTTATAGATAATGTTGTTGTCAACTGGAAAGAAACCTGTATCCTTGGGGATCTCACTTGTTGGTTCAAAAATGAAAATCTCAGATACTTTTCCATTATCCCATTCCTCCAATACAACCTGGATGTTTCCGTCAAAATATACACTATCCTGATTTGGCGGATTACTGAAGGCCGGTTTATCTATTAGATATGACTTGTTCAGTTTAACATATTGTGTTGTTGAACCATTGTTCAAGACACAATAAACTATGGGAACCTCTTGGTTTTCAGCATTAACCTGAAAATCTGTTTCGCATGATGCCAACAAAGTCACCATGATTACTCCAATTACCGCAAAAAATCTACCGCACGATGAGCTCATAAAATAACATTTAACTGTTTGACTCCTAAAAAGACAAGAGGTTTACTGGGTGACTAAAATTTGGGTGTGTAAAATTAGTATTACTGGTAGGATATGCAAACTATTAAAACTCTGACTGGGACCTTTTTCACATTTTTTAAGAATTTCTTCTGGCATACAAACTAACTCGTTGGGTAATAAGGGCTAAAACATAGAGAATTACCAAGGAGAAAATAATAGAAGCTCCTGATGGAATATCCAGAAAGTAGGACAAAAATAAACCTGCCAGGGATCCTGTCAATCCAAAAATGATAGATAGTAAAATTATGTCCTTCAGTTTACGGCTAAAAAGGAGGGCCATATTTTGGGGGATGGTAAGCAATGAGAGAACGAGGATTATTCCTGCTACCTTAATATATAGGACGCAAGTTAGAGCAACCAATATAATCAATAGATATTTAATTAATCTGACTGGCGCTCCTCCGGATTATGCGTATTCTTCATCAAAAGAGATAAACTTTATGTCGTTAAACAGGATGATGAATACTACGATCACCAGTGAAGCAAGTCCGAGCATTACCCACAGGTCGCCATTGGTGACAGTCAGAATGGATCCAAAAAGGTAGCTCATGAGGTTTGGGGCATACCCTGGGCTCAGGAAGATGAATATTATCCCTATTGCCATTCCAAAAGACCAGGCCATAGCGATAGCACTGTCTTCCCGGATCTTTTTTTTGCCACTGATTGTTTCAACAGCTGCAGCAGTAAGGGCTGCAAAAGCACCTGCTCCAACCAAAGGGTTAAAGCCCATGAAAAACCCAAGCCCGAGCCCACCAAAAGAAGCATGGGTGATTCCTCCTGCTATAAAAACCAGCCGGCGGGTAACGACATAAGTGCCAATAATTCCACAGGTGATACTTCCCAGGATTGCAGCCAGGAGAGCGTGATTAAAAAACGTATACTTAAATAGTTCCATCATAGTTCTAATGTTCTTTTAAAACCCTGTGAGGTACTCTGCCATGGGTAATAAGTTCTACCGGACAGTTATAGGTTGCCAGAATTTTTTCGGTAATCAAATTTGAAGGATGATAATGAAGATGCCCATTAACACAAGCTATTGTTTTAACCGTGGATGTTATTTGCCCAAGGTCGTGGCTAACAAGCAGTATTGCAGTATTTTTGTTCAGTTCCTCCAATAAAGTATATAGTTCAACTTCAAACTTACTGTCGACATACGTTACCGGCTCATCGAGGATCAGTAAATCAGGATTTGATATTATTGCTCTACCCAGAAAAGCTCTCTGCATCTGGCCTCCCGATAAGTCTCCAATGCTTTTGTGTAGAATGTCATTAATTCCAAGCTGCTTTGCAACCTCAATAGCCCTAAGTCTTTCTTCTTTTGAGAATCTGGTGAAAGCTTTTCCCTTTTTTAATAATCCGGATAGAATAACCTCTTTAATGCTGATTGGGAATCTGTGGTCAAATTCGTGATATTGAGGCAGATAACCTGTTCTAATAATTTTTCCTGATTCATCTTTACCAAATATTATGCTTCCACTCCAAGGCTCAATGAGCCCCATTATCAATTTTATAATAGTTGATTTCCCACCTCCGTTCGGGCCAATCATTCCTATAAAATCTTCTTTATTGATTTCGAAATTTACATTTTCGATGACTTTCCCGGAATCATAGCCGTAACTTATATTATCCAGTTTAACTAACATTTTTTTATAGAATAGATTCAAATGATTTACTCAAAGATAAGGGTATGGATTAATATTCAATATTCCATTCTTTTTCGGCTTCTTATTAAAAAAATCAAACAAAGATAATAAAAGCATAAGGAGGGTTGTTGTCTGAGCCAAATATATGGCTTAAATTAGCCATCTATTATGCTTGTTAAATCAAATCAAAATAAACTGAAATGAAAAAACCTCTCGACAGACGATCGTTTTTAAGAATCTCGGCACTGACTGGTGCTTTTATGGGAATCCCAGGGCTTGGTATGGGAATGAGAAATCCTGATCCTGAAGATATACTTGAGCGCCTTGCCAGGACTCCGGCAAAATCAGGAAAATCTGTTATGGGTCTTACCGTAGATCCTATCAAACAGGTAAGAGTTGGAATTATCGGTCTGGGTAATAGAGGTTCAGGAATGTCGGGGCATATTGAAGTTATGTCGCCTGACAAAGCTAAAGTGGTTGCTATCTGTGATATCAGGGAAGATAGGGCTGACAGGGTTTATGACAGGATGAAGAAGAATGGTCATAATCCTATTGTTTATAAAGGGAAAGCCGACTCATGGAAAAAGCTTGTGGAGAGAGATGATCTTGATCTTGTTCTCGTTTTCACCAATTGGAAAGAACATGTTCCTATGTGTTTATATGCTATGGAGCAAGGCAAGCATGTCGCCACTGAGGTACCTGCTTCTTTCACTGTGGATGATACCTGGAAGCTGGTTAATACAGCTGAAGAAACGCAGCTCAACTGCATGATGCTTGAAAACTGTTGTTACGGAAATGAGGAACTATGGATCCTGAATATGGTTCAGGAGGGCATTTTCGGGACTACCACTTATGCCGAAGCTTCCTATATTCATAATCTCAGAAGCATGCTATTTGACAATTCCTATTATGATAAGTGGAGGATGCGTCATCACGTTAAAAGGGATGGTAATCTGTATACCACTCATGGATTAGGACCGGTTGCTCAGTATCTTAATATTGATAGAGGCGACCGTTTTGAGTTCCTGACCTCCATGAGTTCACCTCCATCCTCTCTTATTGAACACTCAAAAACTGTTAATTCTGATAATGAGTTTTATAACAGGGATGATTTCAAGCATGGAGACATGAATACTTCCCTAATTAAAACTGCCAAAGGTAAAATGGTTCACCTTTATCATGATGTTGTTACTCCAAGGCCTTATTCACGTAAGAACAGTCTTGCCGGTACAAAAGGTTATCATGAAGGTTATCCTTCCAGATTGTCGCTCGAAGAAAAAGGTCATGCCTGGCTCAATGATGCCGACTATAAAGAGATGCGTG
>CAYUNU010000354.1:0-4372 GCA_964446195.1 uncultured Porphyromonadaceae bacterium
AGCTGGCAAAGTTGGCGTGCAGCTACCAGGAATCCGGTGGATTCACTGAGGTATGAATAGGCACAATAATCCCTATAGCTAGCCTATCGTATTGTTGAAAAAAGTCAAGAATGCAATTAAATTTATTGACTAAGGCATGTATAAGGAGGAACCAAAAATAGTAGATTTTGAAATAAGTAAGACTCCTTTTGAAATGACCAAATCATACTTTAACTTTAGGCTATTGCAGTTCCAGGAAATGCTGACGTTAAACAATAATTTAAACTTGCCTAACTATGCTACGTATCCTATCTCTTATATTCTTCATAGCAATGGTTTTTGTGAACTATCTTGCTAATTCCCTACCCATAAACGGAAAGACAACAGGTCAGCTATCAGATGCTTACCCCAATCTTTTCGTTCCATCAGGTATAACATTCTCGATATGGGGAATAATATATTTATTGCTGGCTGCTTATTGTATCGTGCAATTCTTGCCTGCTTCAAAAGATATAAGCAAAGAGATTAACTGGCTATTTATTTTGTCTTGCATATTTAATATGTTATGGATTGTGGCCTGGCATTATCAAAAGCTCCCGGTATCCTTGCTATTAATGATAGGACTTTTGGTTTGTCTGATACTAATCAATCTTCATATCAAGGATCTGCCTCAAGGGCTAATGAAAGCAACGTTTGGGGTATATTTGGGATGGATATGTATCGCAACGATCGCAAATGTTACCGCTTTATTGGTTGATGTTGGGTGGGGAGGTTTGGGTCTTTCACAGCAGGTTTGGACAGTAATCTTGCTTGCTATAGGTACAGCGATAGTAGCGATAACAATCCTTAAAACTGATAATCCATTTATTGGTCTTTCTGTTGTCTGGGCCTTTATCGGCATTATTTTAAAACGATCTGAAGATTATAGAGTTATAGTTCTTGCAGCTGCGGTTTGTGTCTTGATAGTGAGTGTTCTAACAATACTGGTGTTTCTTGGTAAAAAATTGAGCTAGGCTACTATTTTCACGATATGTATCCAAAGACTACGAGCGCATGGCGGACAGCTATTTCACCTCTGTCAGTAAGTCTTTTAGTGCTCTGCTCATTACTTTGTCATAAATATCCCGCTGATGGATATGAAGGATGTAGTGATTGGAAGTTTTGGCTGGTTTCCAATGAATAGTCTGGTTTTCAATTGAACTTATTGAAATGGGGTCAAAAGTAAAGACCGGATTATCCGACTGATCCGACAAAGGAACAATTTCTCCATCTGCTGTAACCGTTAATTGGGTAGCATGGAGAAAACCGGCAGTACACCACATGGCCCGTCCCTTGCCACACTGTTCTTCCAGAACATCCTCTTCTATCGGAGCCTTTAGATACCGTACCCAATTTATGCTGAATGCTTTCTTGTTATCCTGCTCATGACCATCTCTGAACATAAACAGAAAATATTTTTGCACATATGGAGAGAGAAATGGTAGTACGTCCTTTTGTTCAAATTCCCACCAGGAACTGAACTCCCCTTTAGCCTGAGAAAAGTTCCCGTCAGCTTGAGCAGAATGGATACAGGGTAGCCAGTATACAGGGCATTCTAAATCGAACAAGGAGAAATAAGCCGCAGCATCTATGCCTACATTTGATTCTTTGAAATTGGGCCCTATCGCAATACCCGCATTCAGGAAGAGACCCTTGCATTTATCTCTAAAAAGTTCAGGTCTCTCACTTGCCGCAAAAGCAACATCCCGGGCCGATCCGGTAATATGTATGACACCCGGAGTTTCAAACATTTCCAACTTTTGAATGATTTGATCAGCTCCCGCCCGATCCATTAGCTCTCTGCCAGAAATAATAGTTTGATCATTAGAAAAAGGGATGGATGAGCCCACAACAGACGGGATTGCATTTCCTGTTATCAGATTCATTTGACCGATTCCTATGACATCAGGATCCCCTTGTCCCCAAACATCATCAGGAGGCAGATCCACTCTGGGATAGTCAGTGACAATCAGCCTCATATCAATTTTTAACCAGTTCTGTAAAGCAAACATACTAGCCATATCGTAATGATCATCAGGATCACAATGTGGGTGATAAAAATCGGTCGTATAAATAGTAGGAATGGGAGAATTCTTTTTGTTGCTGCAAGAGGCGAACAAAAAGAATATCAGCAGGGTAAAAATCCCTTGAAAGATCTTTTTCATTTATTAACAATTAACAATTCGGATCTGTTGCGTTAGTTCAATTTGGTTATCAAAAATATGCATAATTGATCATTATACTGCTAATGAATAGAATGTCTTAAACATGGTAGATTTAGAATCAGTTATCTGATCCGTTCACAATTAGTCCGTCTCTCTTTAGATCGGTTAGGACTAGTCTGAGGCATTGTGTGGTGGTTAGGTGGCCTGAACATCATTCAAGTGTTAGATTGGTTAAATGTAGTTTGATTATTTTATCTACTATTAAACGTTCCCCAGACAAAACCTTATACCTATGAACCAAATTAGGAAGAATTGGAGCATAAGCATTTTATTGTTGATTGTGATTATTATCAGCGGATCGATTGGTAACGCACAAGAACCCATCACGATTATAATTCCTGATCCAAAGAAATTCAGTTCCGAAATTTTAGGATTTTCTATCGCTTTGGCCAAAAAGTCGTTATGGCAGTAACTGCGTGTGATACAATATTTGACATAAGCGGTTCAGCTAGTATACCATTGTATATTTTAGATTATGGTAAGAGAGGACTAACGAATACAGAAAAATGGACTTTCTCCTATGATATCAGAGGTTCCAATAAACCCAAATGACAATCCGGTGATAATGTTTTGGAGAGTCAAATAGTCAGCCTTTTTTGCAGATTCCCACCCCCAACCTGGCACAAACCTGGCAAAACAATAAAAACACCTACCCGGCGTAATGGGTAAGTATTTGATTGTTAGGAGTGGGTCCACCAGGGCTTGAGTATTTTTTTCTAATTCATAAACGATATGTATCCAAAGACTACGAGGGGTAAGGTTATTCTATTAAAACTGCGCATAAAGCTATTTTTTTATTCGTATCGAAGAGCGTCGATTGGATTTTTTGTTGCAGCACGCCAGCTTTTCCAGCTAACTGTTAAGAGAGCAATACTTAATGACAGTAGTCCGGCGAGGGCAAATAGCCACCATGGTAAAGTGGTTTTGTATGCAAAGTTCTCAAGCCACTTGTTTGCTGCAAAATAGGCTGTTGGACAGGCTATTACAAAAGACACTAGAATCCAGATGGTGAAGTTTTTGTTCAGCATACTCATAATTTCATAGACAGTAGCTCCAACAACTTTACGAATGCCGATTTCCTTGGTCTTTCTTTTCATTATTATGGACGAAAGATTGAGCAAGCCCATCAAGGAAATGATCAGACTAATCAGTGTAAAAAGCTTTATCAGCTTATTAATTTTTTGATCTTCAGAATACATTTTTGATACTTGCTGATCGAGAAAGAGATAAGTGAATGGGATATCGGGATAAGAATTCTCCCAACTAATCTGAAGCACTTTTACTACTTCGCTTAGTTCGGAAGTATTGAGTTTAATATTCAGATAGCCATTTGTTTCATCACTCAAATAAAAGACTAAGGGTGCTGCCTGGTTATGCAGGGAGTTGAAGGCCACATCTTTAAGGACTCCAATAACTTTAGTGCCGGCTAATTTTTCTTCCAACATACTTCCGCTGTAGCCACAAAAATCAATAAAGGCCTCGTTTATGATTACAGATTGAAAATTGCCATCACTAAACAATTCACCAAAATTACGACCTTCTTTAAACTCCATTCCCATGAGTGGGATATATTCATAATCTATTCCCAGGGTATGAACAATTTTAGTCACCTTTTCCCCATCACGTTCTATTTGAAAATGAGAAGTTCCCAGTATTTCTCCAGGTATGTTGCTTGAAAAAGAGGTATTTGCCACGAAAGAGTGTTTACTGATTTCGTCTTTGAAAGACACTATGCTTTGCGATTCATCTTTTACATTATTCAAGGGCAACATTACAACACCATCCTTGTTGAAACCCATTTCCTTTTTCATCAGGAAGTTCAATTGCCGGGTAATCACAAATACAATAATCAACAAAACGATAGTCAGTGCATATTGGATTATGGTAGAGGCTCTCCCAAACTTAATACTTCCGAATCCCTTCAAGTTCTGTTGACGAGTTTGAATCAATTGCAATCCACTCTTTTTCCTGTGATTAAGCAGAGGAATCAAAGAAGCAATAAAACTTGTGAGAAATACAAGTATGAGCGATTGTGTTAGAATTTTCGAACTTGAGAAGATGGATCTGTCCAATTCAGTCAGCTCTTTTGACCAGGGCAGGCTAATTTGAAAAATAATATTGGCCAGAAT